>NZ_ATXJ01000012.1 GCF_000421625.1 Thermus islandicus DSM 21543
CGTCCATCTGCGCCGCACCCGTGATCATGTTCTTGATGTAGTCCGCGTGACCCGGGCAGTCCACGTGCGAATAGTGCCGCTTCGCCGTCTCGTACTCCACATGCGCCGTATTGATCGTAATCCCACGGGCCCGCTCCTCCGGCGCCTTGTCAATGTCCCCGTAGTCCTTCACCTCCACATTCGGGTTCTCCGCCGCCGCCACAAAGGTCAAAGCCGCCGTCAACGTCGTCTTCCCGTGGTCCACGTGCCCAATCGTCCCCACGTTCACGTGAGGCTTCGTCCGTACAAACTCGCCCTTCGCCATGGTCCCTCCTCTTCCAGGCACGGGGTGGGCCTTCCGGCGACCCACCCCTGCCAATGCCCTATTGGCCCTTGATGAGCTTCTCCTGGATCTGCCGGGGAACCTCCTGGTAGTGGTCAAAGAACATGACGAAGGAGCCCCGGCCCTGGGTCTTGGAGCGCAGGTCGGTAGCGTAGCCGAACATCTCCGCCAAGGGCACGAAGGCCCGGATCACCTGGGCGTTGCCGCGGGGTTCCATGCCCAGGATCTGGCCCCGGCGGGAGTTCAGGTCGCCGATCACGTCCCCCATGTACTCCTCGGGGGTGGTGACCTCCACCCGCATGATGGGCTCGAGGATCACCGGGTCCCCCTTCTGCACCGCCTCCTTGATGGCCATGGAGCCGGCGATCTTGAAGGCCATCTCCGAGGAGTCCACCTCGTGGTAGGAGCCGTCGTAGAGGGTGACCTTGACGTCCACCACAGGGAATCCGATGAGAGGCCCCGACTGCATGGCCTCCTCAATCCCCTTCTGGACCGCGGGGATGTACTCCTTGGGGATCACCCCGCCCACGATGGCGTTCACGAACTCAAAGCCGGAGCCTCGAGGCAGGGGCTCGGCCTTGATCTTCACATGGCCGTACTGGCCGCGCCCGCCCGTCTGGCGGATGAACTTGCCCTCCACGTCCACGGGCTTGGTGATGGTCTCGCGGTAGGCCACCTGGGGCTTGCCCACGTGGGCGTCCACCTTGAACTCCCGCTTCAGCCGGTCCACGATGATCTCCAGGTGGAGCTCGCCCATCCCGGAGATGATGGTCTGGCCGGTCTCGGGGTGGGTGGAGACGCGGAAGGTGGGGTCCTCCTCCGCCAGGCGGGCCAGGGCCTGGGAAAGCTTGTCCTGGTCCGCCTTGGTCTTGGGCTCAATGGCCACGTCAATGACCGGCTCGGGCACCTCAATGGACTCCAGGACCACCCGGGGAGCGTCCTCGCCCACCAGGGTGTCCCCGGTGATGGTCTCCTTGAGGCCCACCACCGCCCCGAGGTCCCCCGCCTTCAGCTCCTCCACCTCCTCGCGGTGGTTGGCATGCATGCGAAGAAGCCGGGCCACCCGCTCCTTCCGGCCCTTGGTGGTGTTGTAAACGTAGGAGCCCGAGGTGAGGGTGCCGGAGTAGACGCGGATGAAGGTGAGGCGGCCCACGTAGGGGTCGGCCATGATCTTGAAGGCCAAGGCCGCCAAGGGCCCGTCGGGGTCGGGATGGATCTCCACCTCCTCCCCCTCAGGGGTGGTGCCCCGGATGGGGGGAATGTCCAAGGGGGAGGGCAGGTAGTCCACCACCGCGTCCAGAAGAAGCTGGACGCCCTTGTTCTTCAGGGCGGATCCCAGGAACACGGGGGTGATCTTGATGTCAATGGTGCCCTTGCGGAGGGCGGCCACCAATTCCTCCTCGCTGGGCTCCTCGCCCTCGAGGTACTTGAGCATCACCCCCTCGTCAAAGTCGGCCGCGGCCTCCACCAGCTTCTCGTGGTACTCCCGGGCCTGGGGCAGGTACTCCTCGGGGATGGGGATCTCGCGGATGTCGGTGCCCAGGTCGTTGCCGTAGGTGTAGGCCTTCATCCTTAGGACGTCAATGATCCCCGAGAAGGTGTCCTCCCGGCCGATGGGGAGCTGCATCACCACGGGCCTCGCCCCCAGGCGCTCCTGCATGGTGCGGATCACGAGCCATAGGTCGGCCCCCGTCTTGTCCATCTTGTTGGCAAAGGCGATGCGGGGGACCTTGTACTTCTCCGCCTGGCGCCAGACGGTCTCGGACTGGGGCTCCACCCCCTGGCTGGAATCAAAGACCACGATGGCCCCGTCCAGAACCCGCATGGAGCGCTCCACCTCAATGGTGAAGTCCACGTGGCCCGGGGTATCTATGATGTTGATGCGGTGCCCCTTCCAGAAGCAGGTGGTCACGGCGGCGGTGATGGTGATGCCCCGCTCCCTCTCCTGCTCCATGAAATCCATGGTGGCCGCGCCCTCGTGGACCTCGCCGATCTTGTGAATCTTGCCGGTGTAGTAGAGGATGCGCTCGGTGGTGGTGGTCTTACCGGCGTCAATGTGGGCGGCGATGCCGATGTTCCGGAGCCTCTTTAGATCGTACTCCACCTTAACCGCCATGGCTCACCACCGGTAGTGGGCGTAGGCGCGGTTGGCCTCGGCCATGCGCTCCACGTCCTCCTTCTTCTTCACCGCCCCGCCCTTGCCCTCAGCGGCGTCCATGAGCTCGTGGGCGATGCGCACCGCCGCGCCCCGCTCGGAGCGGGCGTTGGCCGCCTGGACCAGCCAGCGGAGGGCCAGGGACTGTTGCCTACGGGGGGAGACCTCCATGGGCACCTGGTAGTTGGCCCCACCCACGCGGCGGGAACGGACCTCCATCCTGGGCTTCACGTTCTCCACCGCCTGCTTAAAGACCTTGAGGGGCTCCTGGCCCGTCTTCTCCTGGATGATGCGGCAGGCCTCGTAGAAGATGCGGGCGGCCAGGTTCTTCTTGCCCTCCCGCATGATCTTGTTGATGAAGGCCGAGACCACCACATCCCCGTAGACCAGGTCGGGCTGGATCGGGCGTACCTCTGCTCTTCTTCTCCGCATACCCCACCTACTTCTTCTTGGCCGGGGCCGCGCCCTTGGTCTCCTTGGGCTTCTTGGTCCCGTACTTGGAGCGGCTCTTCTTCCGGTCCTTCACGCCCTGGGTGTCGTAAACCCCGCGGACGATGTGGTAGCGCACGCCAGGGAGGTCCTTCACACGGCCACCCCGGACCAGGACCACGGAGTGCTCCTGAAGGTTGTGCCCCTCGCCGGGGATGTAGGCGGTGACCTCGTAACCGGAGGTGAGGCGCACCTTGGCCACCTTGCGGAGGGCGGAGTTCGGCTTCTTCGGGGTCACGGTGCGCACCACGGTGCACACCCCCCGGCGGAAGGGGGATCCCTTCAAGGCCGGAACCTTGCTCTTCTTCTGGACCTTCTCGCGGCCCCTTCGTACCAGCTGGTTGATCGTCGGCAGTGCCACCACTCCCTTCTTCTTGGACTTGCCCCCGTGTTCTCAAGATCCGCCCGGGGAAGGGAGGCCTCCCCCGTTTTCGCCCACACAGGGCAACGCCCTCAGGACCAGGGGCTGGCCCTGAAGGCCCTCAACTTGCCTAGTGTATAGGGCCAGGCGCCTTTTGGCAAGAAGGGGGGCTTGCCCGCAAGGGGTAGGTGCGGTAACACTAAGGCCATGCCCGAAGTCCATGTGGAGCGCTTCCTCCCCTTCCCGCCGGAAAAGGTCTACCCCTTGGCCAAGGACCTCGAGGGCCTGAAGCCCTTCCTCCCCGACATAAAGACCCTGCGGGTCCTCGGGCGGGAGGGGAACCGCACCCGCACGGAGTGGGTCGGGGTGGCCATGGGGAAGAAGGTGCGCTGGATAGAGGAGGAGGAGTGGGACGACGTCCACCTCCGCAACCGCTTCTGGTCTCCCGAAGGGGACTTTGACCGCTACGAAGGGACCTGGGTCTTCCTCCCGGAAAACGGGGGAACCCGGGTCGTCTTGGACCTCACCTACGAGCTCACCCTACCCCTCTTCGGTTCCCTGCTCAAGCAGCTGGTCCACAAGCTCATGGAGGAAAACGCCGCCTCCCTCCTCAAGGGCCTGGAGGATCGGGTACGGGCGGGGTAGGGCGTTGCGCAATTCGGGAGGATGCCCTAGCATGGGCTTGAGCCGCCCAGGTCTTGGCCGAGCAGGGTGGCCTCAGAGCTTTCAGGAGGTCAAAGTGGAAACGCTGCGCGTCTCTTCCAAGTCCCGCCCCAACTCCGTGGCCGGCGCCATTGCGGCGCTTCTGCGCACCAAGGGCGAGGTGGAGGTCCAGGCCATCGGGCCCCAAGCGGTGAACCAGGCGGTGAAGGCCATCGCCATCGCCCGGGGCTACATCGCTCCCGACAACCTGGACCTGGTGGTCAAGCCCGCCTTCGTCAAGCTGGAGTTGGAGAACGAGGAGCGCACCGCCCTCAAGTTCAGCATCAAAGCCCACCCCTTGGAGTCTTGAAGGCCCCATCCCCCAGGGGGCTGGCCCTGGCCCTGCTCCTCGAGGTGGAGCGGGGGGGCCGCTCCCAGCTTCTCCTGGACCGGGCCCTGGACCGGGTGGGCTGGCCGGAGCGGGAAAAAGCCTACGTCACCCACCTGGTGTACGGCGTCCTCCGCCGCCTGAGGCTCTTGGACCACCTCCTGGAACCCCACCTCGAGGCGCCCAAGAAGCTTCCCCCCGAGGTGCGCTGGATCCTCCGCCTAGGAGCTTTTGAGTGGCTTTGCGGCAAGCCGGGCCACGCCCGGGTAAGCCCCTGGGTGGAGGAGGCCAAGCGCCGTTACCCCCCGTTGGCGGGCCTGGTCAACGCCGTGCTCCGCCGCCTGGGCCCGCGGGAAGCCCCAGAGTGCGTGCGCCTCTCCCTGCCCGACTGGCTCTGCGAGGCCTGGCGGGGCTTTTTCGGGGAAGTGGGCTTCGCCGAGGGCTTCAACGAGCCCGCTCCCCTCTTCGTCACCGCCTATAGGCCCCTGGACCTGAGGCCAGGCCCCATCCCGGACAGCTACGTCTGGGAGGGCCCCAAGGCCGACTTTCCCGCCCTGGGCCTCCAGCCCCAAAACCCCGCCTCCCTCTTCGCCGCCCAGCTCCTTAAGCCCAAGCCCGGGGAAAAGGTCTTGGACCTCTGCGGGGGAGCGGGCCTTAAAGCCTTCTACTTGGCGGCCAAGGGAGCCCGGGTAGTCTCCTACGACCAAAACCGGAAGCGCCAGGAGGCGGGGGCAAGGACGGCGAGGAGGCTGGGCCTGGAGGTGGCCTACCGGACCCAGGACCTGCGGGTTCCCCTTTCCGAAAGGGCCGGGAAGGTGCTTCTGGATGCGCCCTGCACGGGCACAGGAACGCTGCGCGCCCACCCCGAGCTCCGCTACCGCCTCCGCCCGGAAGACCCTGGGGAGATGGCGGCCCTCCAGCTCGCCCTCCTGGAGACGGCGGCCCGGGCCACGGAGGAAGGGGGGGTTTTGGTCTACGCGGTCTGCTCCCTCACGGAGGCGGAGGGGGAGGGGGTGGCCCGGACCTTCCTAGAGCGGCATCCGGAGTTCCGGCCCGAACCCATCGCCTGCCCCCTGCCCACGCTCCGGGAGGGCCTGGGGACCTACGTGGCCCCCCGGGAGGGCCTGGACGGGTTTTATTACCTCCGCCTGCGGAGGGTAGACTCTAGGGCATGAAGCTGGTCTTCCTGGGCCTCGGCAAGATGGGCCGGAGCATCCTGAAGGGGGCCCTCTCCCGGGGCTTCCTTCGCCTCGAGGAGGTGGGGGTGGTGGGGCGCACCCCCGAGCGCGCCCAGGAGCTGGCCGAGGCCTTCGGCATACGGCCCGTGTCCCTGGAGGAGCTTCCCCAGGCGGAGCGGGTCCTGCTCGCCGTCCAGCCCCGGGACTTTCCCCACCTGGCCCCGGAGGTGGCCCACCCCGGGTTGGGGTACCTCTCCATCATGGCCGGGGTGTCCACGGCGGTCCTGGCGCGCAGGCTGGGCACCCGGCGGGTGGTGCGGGCCATGCCCAACCTGGCGGCGGCCATCGGGGAAAGCTCCACGGCCCTGACCGCGCCCAAGGAGGCCAGGGAGGCGGGGGACCTGGACTTCGCCCGGGCCCTCTTCGCCACCGTGGGGGACGTGTACGAGATCCCCGAGCACCTCTTTGACCCCTTCACCGCCATGTCCGCCTCCGCCCCCGCCTACCTGGCGGTGGTGGCCGAGGCCCTGGCGGACGCCGGGGTGAAGATGGGGATGCCCCGGGCCTTGGCCCTCCGCCTGGCGGCAGAGGCCCTGGCGGCCACAGGGGAGCTCCTCAAGACCCGCCACCCGGCCCAGCTCAAGGACGAGGTGGCCAGCCCAGGGGGGACCACCATCCACGGCCTGCACGCCCTCGAGGCCCGGGCCCTCCGCGCCGCCTTCTACGAGGCGGTGGAGGCGGCCACGCGGCGGGGGCACGAGCTCGGGGAGGCGGAATGAGGCGCGCCCTCCTCCTGCTCCTCGCCCCCCTGGCCCTGGCCCAGGTCCTGCCCGTGGGAGGTGGGCGCTACCTGTACTCGGACGGCACGCTGCAGGAGCTCCTCCAAAGCCCCGAAGGGTACCGCCTGCGCTACCTGCGGGAGGGCAGGCTTTACCGGGAAGACCGGATCGGGCGAGGCCCGGAAGGGCTCCTGCTCCTGGGGGTGGGCCTGCCCGAGGGCTACTTCCCCTTTGCCCCTCCCCTATTCCTCTATCCGGCCCGCCTGGACCTGGGCGCCGCCTGGGGGGGCCGCGCCCTCTTCCGGGGACAGCGGGTGGCCCTCTCCGCCCGGGTAGAGGGCCTTGCGGGGGTGCGGGTGAAGGCCGGAGCCTTCAACGCCTACCGGGTGCGGGCCGCCTACACCACGGAGAAGGGGGGGACGGACCTCAAGGAGCTCTACCTGGTGCCGGGCCTAGGGGTGGTGGCCTACCGGGCCGGGGAAAGCTGGGTGGAGCTCCTGCGCTTCACCCCCCCTTGAAGGGGTAGCGGAGGAGCTCGCCGTACATGCGCAGGCGGTGGAGGAACCCCTTGAGAAGGCCCCGCTTCTCCTCCTTCATCACCTGGCTCACCCCGAAAAGGGGCAGGTAGCGCACCCGCCAGCCCCGCCTTTGGGCGTGGCGGGTGAGAAGAAGCTCCAGGTCGTAACGGGCCCGCTCCAGCCCAGGCACGCCCTTCAGGTCCCCCGTGCGCAGGGCCCGCTGCCCTGAGAGGAAGGGGGTGAGGCGCATGGCCAGGTCCGTGGCCAGCCGCCCGCCCTGGAAAAAGCCCACGGCCATCTCCGCCTCTCCCCGGGCCACGGGGGAGAGGAGGGCCTTAAGGTGGTGGGGCGCAAGCCCCAGGAGATCCGCGTCCAGGAGGATCACGAAGGGGGTCTCCACCGCCTTCAGCCCCTCGGCCACGGCCCCGCCCTTGCCGCGGTTCGCGGGAAGGCGGACCACCCGGGCGCGGGCCCTCTCCGCCTCCTCTGCGGTGCGGTCCAGGGAGCCGTCGTCCGCCACCACCACGGGAAAGCCCGCCTCTAGGGCCACCTGGACCACCCGGGCGATGGTGGCCTCCTCGTTGTAGGCGGGGATGAGGACCGTGGCCTGCATCAGCCTCCCAAGAGCCTCCGGAGGTCCTGGAAGGTGACCAATAGGACCAGGAGGAGGAGGAAGAGAAAGCCCAGGTAGTGGACCGCGGCCTCCTGCTCAGGGCGGATGCGGAAGAACCGGGAAAGGACCAAAAGGAGGATCCGCCCCCCGTCCAGGGCGGGGATGGGCAGGAGGTTGAAGAGGGCCAGGGAAAGGTTGACGGCCACGGCGAGCTCCAGGAAGCGGAAGACCCCCTCCTGGGCCGCCCGGCCGGTCTCCGCCACCAGGCCTACGGGACCCACCACCCCGCTGTCCGGCTTCCCCGAGAGCACCCCCAAAAGCCCGCCCACCAAGGCCCGCACCATCTCGGGGCCGAAGGCCAGGATGCGGTGCGCCGCGAGCAGGGCCCCCGAGGGGAAGTCCACCCGGCGGAAGCGCACCTCGGGCTGGTACACCACCCCGAGCTTCCCCATGCCCTCCTGCCAGGTGAGGCGAAGGGACACCTCCCTCCCCTCCCGGAGCACGGTGAAGGCGTGAGGACCCGGCACCTTGAGGCGCTCCAGTTCCTGGGGGCGGCGGAGGGGCCTTCCGTCCACCGCCACCAGGAGGTCCCCCGGCCTCAGCCCGGCACGCTCCGCCACGCTTCCCGGCAGAACCTCCAGGACCACGGCCCGACCGGTGGCCTCGGGCACCCCCTGGGCGCTGAAGAGGTAGGCGAGCAGGCCCCAGGCCAGGAGGACGTTCATGACCACCCCCATGAGGAGGACGAGGAGCTTGCCCCAAAAGGGCAGGGCGTCGTACCCCCGGCCCCGCTCCTCGGGGAGGAGGCCCTCGATGTCCGCATACCCCCCCAGGGGGATGGCGGAAAGGCGCCACTCCGTGCCCCAGGCCTGCCTGCGCCATAGGACGGGGCCGAAGCCCAGGCTGAAGGCCTTGACCCTCACCCCTTGGGCCTTGGCGGCCAGGTAGTGGCCCAGCTCATGGACGAAGACACTCACGCCAATGAGGACCAGAAACCAAATCAGGCTCATGCCCACCTCTTGGCCTCCTCCCGGGCCCAGGCGTCCACGGCGAAGAGGTTCTCCCATGTTAGGGGCAGGTCCGGGGTGTTTTCCAGGACCTTGGCCAGCACCTCAGGGATGCGGGTGAAGGGGATCCTCCCCGCCAGAAAAGCCTCCACCGCTACCTCGTCCGCAGCGGAAACCGCCACCTGGGCCACCCCTCCCCGCCTTCCCGCGGCATAGGCCACGGCCAGGGCGGGGAAACGCTCCAGGTCGGGCTCCAAAAATTCCAGAACCCCGGGAACGGGAAGGTCCTTTAGGGGAGTTTCCGCCCGCTCAGGGTAGGCCAGGGCATACTGGAGGAAGAGGCGCATGTCCGCAGGCCCGAGCTGGGCCTTCAGGCTTCCGTCCACAAACCGCACCAGGCCGTGGACATAGGCCTGGGGGTGGATAAGGACGCGGATCCTTTCCAGGGAAAAGCGGAAGAGCTCCTTGGCCTCGAGGGCCTCCAGCCCCTTATTGAAGAGGGTGGCGGAGTCCACGGTGACCTTGGGGCCCATGCGCCAGCGGGGGTGGTTCAGGGCCATCTCCGGGGTAACCTGGGAGAGGTCCGAGGGACCCCGGAGAAAGGGCCCCCCGCTGGCGGTGAGGATGAGCTCGGCCACGTCCTCCCTCCGCTCCCCCTGGAGGGCCTGGAAGAGGGCGGAGTGCTCGGAGTCCACGGGGAGGATCTCGGCCCCGCTGGCGCGGGCCTCCTCCCAAAGCAGGGGCCCCGCCGCCACCATGGCCTCCTTGTTGGCCAGGGCCACCCGCTTCCCCGTGGCCACGGCCGCCCGGGTGGGGGGGAGCCCGGCGAGCCCCGGGATGGCGGCCACGGCCACCTCCGCCTCGAGGGCAGCCACCTCCTCGGGGGTGGAGAGTTCAACCCCGGGAAAGCGCGCCTTAAGCTCCCCGTGAAGGCCCTCGTCCGCCGCCACCCGCAAGGGCCGCCACTCGGCGATCTGCTGGCCAAGGACCTCTAGGTTCTTCCCAGCGGCCAGGCCCACCACCCGGTAGCCCCGCCAGCGGCAGACCTCCAGGGCCTGCCGGCCGATGGAGCCCGTGGAACCCAGGATCACCACCCTTTTCATGTGAAAAGCACCACCAAAAAGTAGGTCAGGGGGAAGGTGAAGAGGAGGCTGTCTATGCGGTCCAAAAGCCCCCCGTGCCCGGGCAGGAACTGCCCGGAGTCCTTCACCCCACAGTAGCGCTTCAGCATGGACTCCGCCAGGTCCCCAAGCTGGGCCGCCAGGGAGAGGAGGAGGCTGAAGAGCCAAAGCTCCAAAAGGCCAAAGGGGAAGACCTCCCGCACCGCCCCCGTGTAGACCACCAGGGCAAGAAAGCTGAAGAGGATGCCCCCCAAGGAGCCCTCCAGGGTCTTTCCCGGGCTGATCTCGGGGGCAAGCTTCCTCCGGCCGAAGAAGCGGCCGGCGAAGTAGGCCCCGATATCGGTAGCGAAGCTCGCCACGATGGGGAGGGAGAGGGTCCAAAGCCCCAGGGCGGTGTTGGGCACCTCCCTAAGGAGGAGGACGTACCCCAGGCTCCAGGGCAGGTAGAGGAAGGCAAGGAGGGTGAAGGCAAAGCGGGCAAGGTCGGCCCCCTTCAGAAGCTCATAGCTGAAGCTCCCCATCAGGAAAAGCCCCAAGGCCACCTCCCGCCAGGGCACCTGGGGAAAGTGCCAGTAGAGCTGGGGAAGGGAAAGGAAAAAGAGAAGGCTCCCCCCGCCCACGAGCAAGGGCAGGTTCAGGGCCACCCCTCGGCGGGCCAGCATGTCCCGAAGCTCCAGCCCGCCGATCCAGAGGACCAGCAGGAGGGTGGGGAGGATCAGGGGAAGGCCGCCCCACAGGACGAGGAGGAGGAGGGCTGCCCCCACCAAGGAGGAGGCCACCCTCAGGGGAAGGTCGTCCCTCACCTCCCCTCCCCGGGCGCTACAGGGCTGGGCATCCTAACCGAGGATCTCCTGCTCCTTCTTCCCCGCCAGCTCGTCCACCTTGGCGATGAACTCGTCGGTGATCTTCTGGATCTCGGCCTCGGCCCGCTTGGTGTCGTCCTCGGAGAGGTGGAGCTCCTTGGAGAGCTTTTTCAGCTTCTCCAGGGCCTCCCGGCGGAGGTTGCGAATGGCGATGCGGCCCTCCTCCGCGTAGTGACGGGCCGCTTTCACAAGCTCTTTGCGCCTTTCCTCCGTGAGGGGCGGGATGGCGATGTAGAGGGCGTCCCCCTTGTTGGCGGGGTTCAGGCCCAGGTCAGAATCGCGGATGGCCTTCTCAATGGCCTTGAGCGCGTTCTGGTCCCAGGACTGCACCACCAGGGTGCGGGGGTCGGGAGCGCTTACCGTGGCGATCTGGGAGAGGGGAACCTGGGTGCCGTAGTACTCCACCTTGAGGTGGAGGAGAAGCCCGGGGTTGGCCCGCCCCGTGCGCAGGCCCGACAGGTTATGCTCCAGCACCTCGAGGCTCTTCTGCATGTGGCTTCGGGTTTCCGCATACAGCTCCTTCAGGGTCATGGTGCCTCCTTTCCCTAGTGGATCAGGGTGCCCACCTTTTCCCCCTGGATGATACCCACCAGGGCACCGGGCTTAAAGATGTCAAAAACCACGATGGGGAGCCCCGCCTCCATGCACAGGGTGATGGCGGTGGTGTCCATGACCTGGAGGCCCCGGTTCAGCACCTCCAGGTAGGAAAGCTCGTCAAAGCGCACGGCCTCGGGGTTCCGTCGGGGGTCATCGGAGTACACCCCATCCACCCGGTTCTTGGCCATGAGGACCACCTCCGCCCCCACCTCCAGGGCGCGGAGGGCGGCGGCGGTGTCGGTGGAGAAGAAGGGGTTCCCCGTTCCTCCCCCGAAGAGGACGATGCGCCCCTTTTCCAGGTGGCGGAGGGCCCGCCTCCTGATGTAGGGCTCGGCCACCTGGGTGATGGTGAGGGCGGTCTGGACGCGGGTGGGGATGGAGAGGGCCTCGAGGGCGTCCTGCAGGGCCAGGGCGTTCATGATGGTGGCCAGCATGCCGATGTAGTCCGCGGTAGCCCGGTCCATACCCACCCCCTGGCGGGGGCCCCGCCACAGGTTGCCCCCACCGATCACGATGGCGAGCTGTACCCCCGTTTCGTAGGCGGCCTTGATCTCCTTGGCCAGGGCCCGGGTGGCCTCGGGCTCTATGCCGAAGCCGTTGCTGGTGAGAAACTCTCCGGAAAGCTTGAGGAGGACGCGCCGGTACTTCATGGCTCTAGCAAAAACCGGGGCCCGCTTGGATCGGGGCCCCGGCGGGTTCCATGGCCTACGCTCCCACTTCCAGGCGGCAGAAGCGCCGCACCACGATATTCTCCCCGGTCTTGGCGATGGCCTGCTGGAGGAGCTCCTTCACCCTCACCTTGTCGTCCCTGACGAAGGGCTGCTCCAGGAGCACCACCTCCTCCAGGTACTTCTTGAGCCGTCCCTCAGCGATCCGCTCGGCGATCTCCCTGGGCTTGCCCTCGTTGAGGGCGGCCTGGATGTAGATCTGCCGCTCCCTTTCCAGCTCCTCCGCGGGGATCTCCTCGGCGGAGACGTAGCGGGGGTTCATCATGGCGATGTGCATGGCGAGGTCCTTGGCCAGGCTCTGGAAGAGCTCGTTCCGGGCCACGAAGTCCGTCTCGCAGTTGAGCTCCAGGAGAACCCCCACCCGCTGGTTGTGGTGGACGTAATAGCCGATGATGCCCTCCCGGGCCTCCCGCTCCGCCTTCTTGGCGGCCTTCATGGCTCCCCGCTCCCTTAGGAGCTGCACCGCCTTTTCCTCGTCCCAACCCGCGTCCTCGAGGGCCTTCTTCACATCCATCATCCCGGCCCCCGTGGCCTCCCGCAGTTTCTTGATGAGCTCGGTCTGGCTCATGCTTCCACCTCGTCCTCTCCGCCCTCCTCGTGGGCTACCCGCTCCGCCTCCTCCACCAGGGCGTAGGAGGGGGAGGGCCCCGCCACCCCGCCCCGGGCCTCAATGATGAGGTCCACCGCCCGGGAGAGGATGAGCTGGATGGAGCGGATGGCGTCGTCGTTTCCGGGGATGATGTAGTCCACCAGGTCGGGGTCGGAGTCCGTGTCCGCCAGGGCGACCACGGGGATGAAGAGCTTCCTCGCCTCCCGCACGGGGATGGCCTCCTTGGTGGGGTCCACCACGAAGAGGGCGTCGGGCAGGCGCTTAAGCCGACGGAACCCCGAGAGGTATTTCTTCAGGCGCTCCAGCTCATGCTTCAACCGCACCTGTTCCTTCTTGGGGCGGTGCTGGATATCCTCGGAGGCAAAGAGGTTTTCCAGCTCCTCGAGGCGGTTCACCCGCTGGGCGATGGTCTTGAAGTTGGTGAGCATCCCCCCCAGCCAGCGCTGGTTCACGTAGGGCATCCCTGCGCGCTCGGCCTCCATGTACACGATGTCCTGGGCCTGCTTCTTGGTGCCCACGAAGAGCACCGTGCCCCCGCGCATGGCCAGGTCCTCGAGGAAGCGGAAGGTGCGCTCCAGCTCCACCATGGTCTTCTGCAGGTCAATGATGTGGATGCCGTTGCGCTCTGCATAGATGTAGCGGGAGAACTTAGGGTTCCACCGCTTACGCTCGTGGCCGAAGTGCACGCCAGCTTCCAGCAGTTCCTTCACGCTGATGTTGAGCGGCATATTCCTCCCATTCGGGGAAGGTTGGGCTTAGCGTTCCAGGTGGGCCGGCCTTTGTCCCCAGGGACCTTCCCCTGCCCAGGGGCTGGTCCAGCACACCCTTCCGATTATAGGACCCCCGGGGCCTTTGCGTAACCCCCCGGGGTGGGCTATACTCCCTAAGGCGCGGGGCGGTAGCTCAGAGGGAGAGCACCCGCCTTGCAAGCGGGAGGACCGGGGTTCAAATCCCCGCCGCTCCACCAGCTCCCTAAGAGGAAGGCCCCGGAGTCCGGGGCCTTCCTCACATGAAGCGCTTGCGCCGTTTGTAGGCCTTGACCTCCTTGAAGCTCTTCCGCCCACCCCCCTTGGCCACCCCAAGGTAGAACTCCTGTACGTCCGGGTTTCCCAGGAGGTACTCCCGGTCCCCCTCCAGGACGATCCGCCCGGTTTCCATGATGTAGCCGTAATGGGCGATGGAAAGGGCCATGCGGGCGTTTTGCTCCACCAGGAGAACGGTGACCCCCTCCTCGGCGTTCACCCGGGCCACGATCCCGAAGATCTCCCGTACGAGGAGGGGAGCAAGGCCCAAGGAGGGCTCGTCCAGGAGGAGGAGCCTAGGCTGGGCCAAAAGGGCTCGGCCGATGGCCAGCATCTGCTGCTCCCCCCCGGAGAGATAGCCAGCGAGGCGGTTTCTCAGGTCGGCCAAGCGGGGGAAGTAGTGGTAGATACGCTCCAGCTCCCCCTTGAGGTTCTGGCCGCCTCGAGTCAGGGTCCCCACCTTGAGGTTTTCCTCCACCGTGAGGTGTTTGAAGACCCTCCGGCCCTCCAGCACCTGCACGATGCCCTGCTTGACGATCTCCTCGGGGGGGCGGCCTTGGATGGGCCTGCCTCGGTAGAGGATCTCCCCCCGCACCACCTCCCCGTCCTCGGGGATGAGAAGCCCGGAGATGGCCCTAAGGGTGGTGGTCTTCCCCGCCCCGTTGGGGCCGAGGAGGGCGGTGATGCGCCCCTCGGGAACCTTGAGGGAGACGCCCCTCAGGACCTGGATGATGTCGTGGTAGACCACTTCTATGTTGTTGACCAGGAGGAGGATGGGCCCGAGGTCCTCGGGGCGGGTGGGGTTAAGGGTGTCCATGGCGCTTGTGGGCAGGGGGCCCGGGGTATCCCGGGCCCCGGGAAGAGGGCTATTTGCCGTAGTGCACCTTGCGGAAGAGGGCCGAGGTGAAGGGCTCGGTCACGGGCACGAAGCGGCCCCCCTTGGCCTCGAGGATCCGCAGGCCCTCGGCGCCGGTGTGCTCGCTCTTGGTGAAGTCAATCTCAATACCGCGCTTGGTGGAGACGGCAAAGCCCGGCTTGAAGGCGTTAGGCCCGTTCATGCCCACGATGGCCTGGTATACCGTCTCGTTGGTGACGCGCTTGAAGCGCTCCTGAGCCCGGCGGATGGCCTCCACGGCGATAGCCGCGGCCAGCATCCCGTTGGTGTAGTTGACGCTCCGTATCAGGGCCTCCGGCCGCCCGTACTTTTGACCGATCTCCTTCTGGAGGCGGATCCCCGGCGTGTCCTCCTCGTAGAGGTAGAAGCTGGTGGCCCAGAGGAAGCCCTCCGCCGCCTCCCCCGCCAGGTTGATGAGGTCGGGCCCACCGGTGTAGTGGGCTCCCAGCTGCTTGAACTTCCTGTCCAGGCCCAGGCGCTTGGCGTCCTTGAGGATGTTGGCCACCGGGCCGGCCACGTTCTGGTGGACGATGTACTCCACCCCCGCCTGCTCAAAGCGCTTGAGAAGGGCAGTGTTGTCCAGGTTGCCGGCCCCCACCTCCTGCACGTCCACGATCTGGAGGCCGAGCTGCTGGGCCGCCTTTTTGGCGTCCTCCACCGGGGCCCGGCCGAAGGGGGAGGGGTTGATCACCAGGGCCACCTTGGCCCCCTTCTTCTGGCGGGCGATGTACTCCAGAAGGGCCACCACCTGCTCGGAGTAGCTCGTGGTGGGCAGGAAGAAGTAGTCCGCGTTCGGCGGGTCAATGAGCCCGATGTGCATGGAGGCGGGGATGGTGGGGAGCTTGAGCTCCTGGATCAGGGGCTTGAGCTGGAGGTTCGCCCCCGTGGCGTAGGAGAGGAAGACGGGGATCTTGAACCGGTCCACCGCTTCCTCGAGGAAGCGCTGCGTGTTGGCGTTGTTGTACTGGTCGTCCCGGATCACGCAGTTGAACGTGACCCCCGGGACCAGCTTCCGCTCGTTGGCGTACTTGCAGTAGTCCTCCACCGCCGCCCCATAGGGCGCGCCGGCGTCCGAGGTGGGCCCGGTGATGGCCCCCGACCAGAAGAGGGTCACCTGCTGCTGGGCCAAGGCCAGACCTGCCGCCGCTACGATCCCTACCAAGGTCCCCTTCATGCTCTTCCCTCCCATTCTCAACCCCTCACCGGGGGGTTGGCTAATACTTAAAGGGCCAGGTGCGGAAGTAGCTCCTGAGCACCCGCCACCAGTTGTAAAGCCCCCTGGGCTCAAACATGAGGAAGAGGACGATGACCAGTCCGAAGGCAAAGGGGCGGAGGGCGCTCGCCACGTCCACCCCGGCCACGCTGAAGCCCAAGGCCTTGATGAGGCCCGAGAGCGCCTCCATGTTCACGTCCAGAAGCTCCAAAAAGGCAGGGCCCAGGTAACTGCCCACCAGGGTCCCGAGCCCCCCCACGATGGCCATGGCCAAAAGCTTGATGGAGACGGCAAAGGTGTAGTCCTCTATGACCACCGCCCGGGCCAGGTAGGCGTAGAGGCCTCCCGCCACCCCAGCGTAGAAGGCCCCCAGGGCGAAAGCGAAGAGCTTGGTGCGCCCTGGGTCCATCCCCATGGCGTCCGCCGCCCGGTCGTTGTCCCGCACCGCCACCAAGGCCCGGCCGTACTTGGTCCTAAGGAGGTTGCGCCAGAAGAAGGAGAGGAGCACCAGGGCGGTCAGGGCCACATAGTACCAGAAGTGGTAATGGTTGCGGAAGCCCGCCTCATAGCCGAAGAGGCTCGCCCGGGGCATGTCCATGGCCCCGCCCTGTTTGAGGAGGGGCATGTGCCCCACGGCCCACTCAAACACCACCTGGAAGGCCAGGGTGGCCAGGGCCAGGTAGAGGTGCTTTACCCTGAGGCTTGGAATGCCTACCAGGAAGCCAAAGAAGGCGGCCACCAAGCCCCCTATGGGGATCACCAGCCAAAAGGGCAGGCCCTGGGGAGCGAGAAGGGCCGCGGTGTAAGCCCCCACCCCCATGAAGGCCGCCTGACCGATGTTGATGAGCCCGGCATACCCCGTGGTGATGTTCAAGCCCAGGACGGCGAGGCTGTAGACCAGGATCAGGTCCAGGATGAAGACCTGGGTACGGGAGAGAACCTGGGGAAGCCAGAGGAGAACGCCCAGGAAAAGGATCAGGGAAACGAGCTCCCGGTGGGTGGCGAAGACGCTGGCGTCCTGCTCGTATCGCGTCCGGTAGTTGCCGGTCTGCGCCCAGGGGTTTCTCATACGCGCTCAATCTCCTCCGTGCCAAAGAGCCCATAGGGCTTGAACCAGAGCACCCCGAGGAGGACCAGGAAGGGGAAGACGTCCCGGGTGCCGCCCCCCGGCACCAGGGGGTCCAGGAAGCCCGCCGCCAGGTTCTCCAAGACCCCGATCAGGATCCCCGCCACCACCGCCCCGGGGATGGAGTCCAGCCCCCCCAGGATCACCACAGGGAAGACCCTGAGGCCAATGTGCACCAGGCCATCCAGGTTGAGGCCCGAGATGGTGCCCACGGCCATCCCCGCCGCGGCCGCAGTGAGCCCTGCCGCCGCCCAGGCCAGGGCAAAGACCCGCTCCACGGAGACGCCGAGGCTCATGGCCGCCATCTGGTCGTCGGCTACAGAACGCATGGCCACCCCCAGGGTGGAGCGCTGGAAAAACCAGGTAAAGGCCAGGAGGAAGGCCAGGGTGAAGCCGGAAGCCAAAAGCTGGGCGTAGGAAATCTGAACCCCAAGCAGGCGCACGCCTCCCGGGGGCAGGAAGGCGGGGTAGCTGAAGTTGCCGGCGCCAAAGGGGGTGAGGTGGATGAGCCCGTCCAGAAGGGAGGCCAAGCCGATGGTGGCCATGATGACCGAGATGATGGGCTGGCCCACCAGACGCTTGAGGAAAATCCGCTCCACCCCAAAGCCCAGGAGGGCGGTCAGGGCCAAGGCGAAAGCGGCGGCCAAGAGAAAGGGTGCCCCCAGGGAGACCATGGCCCAGTAGGCCAAAAAGGCCCCGATGGCGATAAACTGCCCCTGGGCGAAGTTTACCACCCGGCTCGCCTTGTAGATGAGGACGAAACCCAAGGCGGCCAGGGCGTAGACCAGGCCCAGGACCACCCCGGAGAAGAGGAGCTGAAGGAAAAAGGTCATGCCGCCACCTCCACCCTCAGGTCCAGGACCGGCACCTTGGCCCGCACGCGGTTTAGGGTGCCGTCCTGGTAGCGGTACTCCGCCTCCACCTCCACCTCCTTGGCCTCGCTGTAAAGGGCGCTCACCAAGGGGGCGTACTTCTTGGCGATAAGGCCCCGCCGCACCTTGCCCGTGCGGGTGAGCTCCTCATCGTCGGCGTCCAAGAGCTTGTAGAGGAGGACGAAGCGGCGGATCCTCAGCTCCTCGGGAAGCTCCCGGTTCACCTTTTCCACCTCCTCCCGGATGAGCTCGGCCACCTCGGGCTTTAAGGACAGGTCCAGGTAGGTGGTGTAGGCCAGCCCCCGGTCCTCGGCCCACTTGCCCACGGTCTGGGGGTCCACGTTGAGGAAGGCCGCCAGATAGGGCTTACGATCGCCAAAGACCACCGCCTCTTTGATGTAAGGACTGAACTTCAGCTTGTTCTCTATGAACTGCGGGCTGAAGAGGGTGCCCTTCTCGGTGCGCATCACATCGGAGAGGCGGTCAATCACCACCAGGTGCCCGTCCTCGGTAAGGTAGCCCGCGTCCCCCGTGTGGAGCCAGCCCTCGCGGAAGGTCTCCGCCGTGGCCTCGGGCCTCTCCCAGTACCCCGCACAGACCGCATCGGAGCGGCAGAGGACCTCCCCTTCCTCGCTGATCCTGACCTCGGTGCCGGGGATAGGCTTGCCCACGGTTTCCGGGCGCACGTCCCCGTCCCGGTGGACGAAAGCGATGCCGATGATCTCCGTTTGGCCGTAGATCTGCTTGAGGTTGACCCCGATGGCGTGGAAGAAGCGAAAGGTGTCCGGCCCCAAGGCGGCCCCTCCGGTATAGGCTCGGCGCAGGCGCAGAAAACCGAGCTGGTCCCTTAAGGGTTTGAAGAGAAACTGGTCGGCAAGCCAGTACGCAAGGCGCAGGCCGAGGGGCATGGGCCTTCCCCTCATGCGGTAGTCGGCCGCCCGGTAGCCCAGCCGCAGAAGCCTCTGGTAGACCCAGCGGTTCAAAGCGGGGCTCTCGGAAATCCGCACCCAAACCTGGCTTTGGATGCTCTCCCACACCCTTGGCGGGCTAAACATGACGTGAGGGCCGATCTCTTTCAGGTCGTGCATGGCCGTTTCCACGGCCTCGGGGAAGTTGACGGTAAAGCCCCCGGTCAGGGCCATGGCCACCGACATCATCTGTTCCCCGATCCACGCCAGGGGAAGGAAGGAAAGGTAGTCGTCGGTAGGGAGGAGAGGGTCCACCTCCTGGAGGGCCACCCCCATGTGGATCAGGTTGCGGTGGCGGAGCATGGCTGCCTTAGGCCTTCCCGTGGTGCCGGAGGTGGAGGACAGGTGGCAGACCTCCTCGGGGCTTGCAGCAAGGAGAAGCTTTTCCACAGCGTCGGGGTGCTTAGCCCGGTGCTCCCGGCCTCTCTCCAGCACCTCCTCAAAGGAGAGGAGCCAGGGGTCGCGGTAGGCGCCCATCCCCTTGGGGTCCTCATAGATCACCCGGCGAACCTGGGGGATTTCGTTCCGGATCTCGTAGAGCTTGTCCACCTGCTCCTGGTCCTCGGCAAGGACGAGGCTCGCCCCCGTGTAGGTGAGCATGTAGGCGATCTCTGGGGGAAGGCTAGACTGGTAGATCCCCACGCTGATCCCCCGCACCGCCTGGGCCCCCAGTTCGGCGTAAAGCCACTCGGGAATGTTGTCGGCAAGGATGGCGAGCCTTTCTCCCGGCGCAAACCCTAGGGACAGGAGACCGTGGGCAAAGAGGAGGACCTTCTCGTAGTACTGGGCATAGGTGATCTCGTTCCAGATGCCAAAGTCCTTCTCCCTAAGGGCCACCCGGTCCCCCTCATGCTCCGCCCGAAGCCTAAGAAGCTGGGGCAGGGTGTAACGCTTCATCTCGTAGGAGGGCCTGAGGGCCTTCACGCTTCCACCCCCAGGTAGGCCTCCTGCACCCTTGGGTTCTTGGCCACCTCCTCAGGAGCCCCCTCGGCGATCACCTGGCCGAAGTCCAGGACGTACACCCGGTCGGAGATGTCCATGACCACCCCCAGGTCGTGCTCAATGAGCACCACGGTGATGCCCCGGGCCTTGATCTCCAGCAGGAAGCGCACCATGTCCTCCTTCTCCTCCAGGGTCATCCCCGCCATGGGCTCGTCCAGGAGGAGGAGTTTGGGCGAGAGGGCCAGGGCCCGGGCCACCTCCACCCGCTTCCTGACGCCGTAAGGGAGGTTGCCCACCAGGGCCTTGCGGTAGGGCTCAAGCTCCATAAAGTCAATGACCCCTTCCACCGCCTTGCGGTTCTCCACCTCCTCCCGTAGGGCCCGGCCGTAGAACAGGCCCGCCTCGAGGAGGCCGTAGCGGAGGTGGGTGTGCCGGGCAAGCATCAGGTTTTCCAAAACGGTAAGCCCGGAGAAGAGCTCTATGTTCTGGAAGGCCCGAGCGATGCCCCTCCGGGTGACCTCGTGCGGAGTAGCCCGGGTGATCTCCTCCCCCTCAAAGAGGATCCGTCCTCGCTGGGGGTGGTAGAAGCCGGAGATGCAGTTCAAGAGGCTCGTCTTCCCCGCCCCGTTAGGGCCGATCACAGAGACCAGCTCTCCCCTCTCCACCGCCAAGGAGACCGCAGAGAGGGCGGCCAGGCCGCCAAAGGTCAGGGTGATGTTCTCTACCGCAAGCTGGGCCACGGGTTCCCCTCCACGAGCTGTTTGCCGGGAAGTATAAGGGGGCGGGGAGCAAGTGTCAACGCCCCGCTACCAGGGTGTAAAAAACCGTTAGGCTTGGCAGGAGCCCCCCTGTGCTACACTCTTTAGGGTATCGGGCCCTTAGGCCCAGGGAGGAAAATGGATGAAAAGGACCTGGCAGCCCAACCGGAGGAAGCGGGCCAAGACCCACGGCTTCCGGGCCCGCATGCGGACCCCAGGCGGCAGGAAGGTGCTGAAGCGCAGGCGGCAGAAGGGCCGCTGGCGGCTCACGCCCCGGGTGAGCGGCTAGGCCAAGGCCCCCCCAAGGCGGGGGGCAGGTTGCTTTCCCTAAAGGGGGACCGGGCCTTCCAGCGCCTGCGCCAGGGGAGGGCGGGCAGAGGGCGGTATGTGAGCGTCAAGTGGCTCCCCGCACCGGAGGTCCGGGTGGGCATTGTGGTCTCCAGAAGGGTGGGTAAGGCGGTGGTGCGCAACCGGGTCAGGCGGCGCCTAAAGGAGATCCTCCGCCGCCTCCACCTTCCCGGAGCCCACCTCCTCCTGGTGGCCAGCCCCGAGGCCCGGGAGGCGGGCTTTGCCGAGCTTTTTCAGGACGTGGTCCGGGCCCTCAAGAAGAGCGGGCTGATACAATAGGCGGCGTGCGCGGCCTACTGATCCTCTTGGTGCGAGCCTACCGGCGTTTCCTGTCTCCCCTAAAGCCCAGGACGTGTCGCTTCCACCCCACCTGCTCCGCCTACGCCCTCGAGGCCTTAGAAAGGCACGGGGCCTTCTGGGGGAGCTACCTGGCGGCAAGGCGCCTCCTCCGGTGCCACCCCCTTCACCCAGGGGGGCTGGACCCCGTGCCCCTGGTCTTCCCGCCCAAGCGGGCCAAGGAGGGGGTGCAATGAAGCGGCTCCTCGCCCTGGCCCTTCTCCTGGTACCCGCCTTGGCCCTGGAGGCGGGCTTTAAGGACCAGGACGTGAACGGGGACGGCGTGCCGGAGAAGGTGGCCGTCACCAACCTCATGGACCTGGCCTTTAACGGGAAAGGCGAGGTGGTGGGCTGGTACGTGAAGACCTACAAGGGCACGGCCATCGGGGACTACGCTAGGGCCCCTAACCTCTCCGCCAACGAACCCGTGGTGAGCCCGCTGGGCTTCACCCCCCTGAAGGCGGACTTCCGGGTGGAGGACGGCCGCCTTACGGCCCGCTTCCAGGGGAAGGAGGGCACGCTCACCTACGAGATCGCCAAGGGCCACTACACCGTGGTGGTCCGGGCCGACTTCCCCCTCAGCCTAAGGCTGGCCGCCCAGGGCAGCCCCAAGGTCCTCCTGGAGGGACAGCAGGAACCCGCGCCGAGCGGGGA
This sequence comes from Thermus islandicus DSM 21543, assembly GCF_000421625.1. Lineage (NCBI taxonomy): Bacteria > Thermotogati > Deinococcota > Deinococci > Thermales > Thermaceae > Thermus > Thermus islandicus. The sequence goes on from NZ_ATXJ01000012.1 coordinate 21,506, forward strand.
GGGGCGGGTCCGCTACCTGGCCTGGCAGACCCGGCCTGCGGCGGGCTACGCCCTGGTGGCCTTTGCGGAAAAGCCCTTTAGGGGCAAGCTGGTGGGCAGGGAGGGGGAGGTCTACCTCTCCCCTGGGGAGGCCCTGAGGCTCTACGGCGGCCAGAACGAGCTGGTGCGGTTCCACGTGGAGGGCCTCCTTTCCCTGCCTGGTCTTTTCACCCCCAACCTCTGGGGCCACCTCTCCTTGGGCCTCCTTTGGCTTATGGAGGCCGCCTTCCGCTATACGGGGAGCTGGGGCCTGGCCATCCTCTTCCTCACCCTGGTGGTACGCCTTCTCCTCTGGCCCCTCATGCACCAGCAGTTTAAGAGCATGGCGGAGGTGCAGCGCCTCCAGCCCCTCATCCAGAAGATCAACGAGAAATACAAGGACGACCCCAACAAGAGGGCGGAGGCCACCATGAAGCTCTACCAGGAGCACCGGGTGAACCCAGCGGCCGGGTGCCTGCCCCTCTTCATCCAGATGCCCATCCTCTTTATCCTTTGGAAGGTGATCGCCAACTACGAGTTCGGCCAGGGCCTGCTCTGGATCCCCGACCTGGCCCTCCCCGATCCCTTCTACGTCCTCCCCGCCCTCTACGTGGCCAGCACCTTCCTCTCCACCTGGCTCTCCGCCCACGGCAACAAGGACCTGATCCGCCAGAGCCTCTTCATGAACCTGATCTTCATCTTCCTCGTCCTCCAGTTCCCCGCCGGCGTGACCCTCTACTGGGTGCTCTCCAACCTCATCGGCCTCTTCCAGCAGTGGCTCATCAACAAGAGCCTGAGGCCGGTGGCGGCGTAAACTGAGGGCATGGACGAGAAGAAAAAGAGCATTGACGACCTGCTCTCCGACCTGGGGGTGCTGGAGGAGGCCCCGGTGGAGGTGGGGCTGAAGGAATCGGGAAAAGAGGCGCGGGCCCAAAGCCCCAAGGAGGTGCTGGAAGCCTTCCTGGTGGGCCTCCTCCTGCGCCTGGACCCCGCCCACTACGTGGAGGTGCGCCAGGAGGGGAACCTCCTCAAGGCCGAGGTGAAGGGGGGGGACCTGGGCCGGTTTATCGGCAAGGAGGGGCGCACCCTGAAGGCGGTGGAGTACCTGGCCGGGGTGGTCTTGGCCAAGCACTTCGGGGGAGGGTACCGGGTGGTCCTGGACGCCGCCGGGTACCGCCGGCGCCAGGAGGAGAGGATCCGCAGGCTGGCCGAGGAGGCGGCCCTCCAGGTGGAGCTCACGGGCGAGCCCCTGCCCCTCCCCCCCATGCGCCCCTCGGAGCGGCGCATCGTCCATATGCTCCTCAAGAACCACCCCAAGGTGACCACGGAAAGCCAAGGGGAGGGCGAGGCGCGGCACGTGGTGGTCTATCCCCGTGATCCGGCTCCTCCGGGAACTGGAGAGAAGGCTTGAGGCGGCGGGCCTGCCCAAGGCGGAGGCCTTGGACCTTTTGGCCTTGGCCGAGGGGGTTTCCCGGAAGGACCTCCTCGTAAGCCTCCACCGGGCCCCATCTCTAGGCACCCGGGAGCGGGCCCTGGCCCTGTTGGAAACGCGCCTCGCGGGCTACCCCCTGCAGTACCTCCTCGGGGAGGTGGAGTTCTACGGCCTCCCCCTCCGGGTGGCCGAGGGGGTGCTCATTCCTCGGCCGGAGACGGAGGGCCTGGTGGAGCTGGCCCTCCGCCTCCCCCTCCCCCCCAGACCCCGCATCCTGGACGTGGGCACGGGCACGGGAGCCATCGCCCTGGCCCTGAAGAAGCACCTCCCCGAAGCAGAGGTCTACGCCACGGAGGTGGACGAGAAGGCCCTGGCCTTGGCGGAGGAAAACGCCCGGAGGCTCGGCCTTTCGGTGCACTTTCTCCAGGCCCCCCTGACGGGGGGGCTAAAGGAACTGGACCTCCTCGTCTCCAACCCCCCCTACCTCCCTGAGTCCTACCGAGACCAGGCGCCTAGGGAACTCGGCTTTGAGAACCCCAAGGCCCTCTACGCCGGGCCGGAGGGGCTTTCCGTGGCCCGGCCCCTAGCGCGGGAAGCCCGGGAGGCCCTGAGGCCCGGGGGAATTTTCCTCCTGGAGCTCGCGCCGGAAAACCTGCTCCTTTTGGCGGAGGAGCTCAAGGGGCTGGGCTTTACAGAGGTGGAGGCGCTAAGGGACCTTCTGGGTCGGCACCGGTACCTCCGGGCCCGGAGGCCCCCCTAGGAGCTGGAAGGCAAGGAGGGGCCTTTCCGTGGTCCAGAGGTCCTTGGCGGCCACCACGCCCACCCGCACCACCTCCCTCCTTCCCTGAAGCAAGGAAAGGCCTCGAGCCAGCTCCTCGGGGGAGGGGAAGGCGGCGTACTCGGGGGGAAAGCCCGCCTCCAGGAGCTTGCGCCGCACCTCCTCGCCCAGGCGCTCCAGGAACTCCTGGTTCCGGGCCGGCGTGGCGAGGCGGAAGGTGGCGCTGGCCAAGACCTCTCCGGCGGAAAAGGCCTTTTTCTCCGGGTAGAAGCGGAATCGGACCAGAAGCGTCCCGTCCCGGTAACCCGCCCCCTCGAGGACGGCCAGCCCAGGCCCCCGCACCTCCCCAGCCAAGAGCTCCGCCCCCCTGAAGCCCTGGAGGATGGCCCGGCGGTCTGCCACCCGCTCCAAAGCCGCCCGCCCCTCCTCCGCCCCCAAGCGCACCTCCCCCAGGTAAAGCCCCTGGCTCAGGCGCAAAAGCCTTTCCGAAAGCTGGCCCCGCTCCCCCTCCAGCACCTCCGCCTGCCGCAGGAGGGCCCTAAGCCGGGCCTCTGTCTGGGCCAGCTCCCTCTGCGCCTCCAAAAGCCTAAGGCGCATGGCCTGCACCTCCTCCTGGAGGGCCTGGCGCTCCCCCCTCGCCTCCTCCAGGCGCCTCTGAAGGGCGAGGAGCTCGGCCTCGAGGCGACGCCTTTCCCCCTCCAACCGCTTCTTCTCCGCCTCCGCCCCCAATGCCGCCCTCTCCAGCCCCTGAAGCCTCGCCTCCAGGGCCTCCAGGGCCCGGCCCCTCTCCGCCAGGGCCTTGCTTTGGGCGGCGAGGGCCTCCTCCTTCTCGGAGAGGAGACGGGAAAGGCGGAGGCGCTCCGCCTCGAGGCGGGCCTTCTCCTCCTGGAGGGCCCTCACCCTGGCCTCCAGGGACAGCACCTCCCCCTGGAGGCGCTCCTTGAGCGCCTCCGCCTCCTTCAGGGCCTGGGCAAGCTCCTTGCGCTCCACCCGTAGGGCGTTGAGCTCCGAAAGGGCCCTGGCGGCCTCCGCCTCCATGGCCCCTCTGGTCCTCAGGAGGACCTCCCGCTCCGCCTTAAGCCGGTCCCGCTCCTCTCGGATGGCCTGGGCCTCGAGGATCGTCTCCCGGGCCTCCCGGAAGACCAGAAGGAAGCCAAGGTAGCTGAAGAGGGCGATCCCCACCCCGGTGAGGACGGCCACCAGGGTGGCCGTCTGCCGGGGCCTTAGGCCGAAGAGGCGATAGTGGCGCTTCCCCGCCCACTTGGCCACCCGGTCCCCTAGGTAGGCCACCAGGGCGGAAAGGAGGAGGACGAGGGTGAGGAGGGCCCAGAAGGTCATCTAGAGCTCGTAGTCCTCTCCCAGGTAGTGCCGCCTTACCCCCTGGTCCTTGGCGAAGGTCTCAGGGTCGCCGTGGAAGAGGATCTCCCCATCGTACATCACGTAGACCCGGTCGGTGATGGCCAGGGTTTCCCGCACGGCGTGGTCGGTGACGAAGACGCCTACCCCCCGCCTTTCCCGGAGCTCGGCGATCACCTTCTGGATCTCCCGGACGTTCTTGGGGTCCACGCCGGTGAAGGGCTCGTCCAGGAGGATGAAGTCGGGGTCAGTGGCCAGCGCCCGGGCGATCTCCAGCCTTCGGCGCTCCCCTCCCGAGAGGCTATAGGCCATCCGGTCCTTGAGGTGGTAGATGGCGAGCTCCTCCAGAAGGGCCTTGGCCTTCTCCAGCCGCTCCTTCTGGGAGAGGGGCTGGAACTCCAGGATGGCCAGGAGGTTCTCTAAGGCGGTCATCCGCCGGAAGGCGCTGGGCTCCTGGGGCAGGTAGCCGAGGCCGAGACGGGCCCTACGGTACATGGGCAGGCGGCCGATCTCCTGCCCCTTGAGGAAGATCCTCCCCGCCGTGGGCTTGATGAAGCCCACCAGCATGTAGAAGGTGGTGGTCTTCCCTGCCCCGTTGGGGCCGAAGAGGGCCACGATCTCCCCCCGCCTGAGGTAGAGGTCCACCCCCTTCACCACCTCCTTCGGGCCGTAGCGCTTCCTGAGTCCTTGGGCCGTGAGCTCACCGTCCATTGCCTTATAGCGTAAGGCCCGGCCTTTAGCCCCAGATGAGATAATGGGCGAGGTATGGTGGTCACCCGCATCGCCCCAAGCCCCACGGGGGACCCGCACGTGGGCACGGCCTACATCGCCCTTTTCAACTACGTCTGGGCCCGGAAAAACGGGGGGCGCTTCCTCGTGCGCATTGAGGACACGGACCGGGCCCGCTACGTGCCCGGGGCTGAGGAAAGGATCCTCGCCGCGCTCAAATGGCTCGGCCTCACCTACGACGAGGGGCCCGACATCGGCGGCCCCCACGGGCCCTACCGCCAGTCGGAAAGGATTCCCCTCTACCAAAAGCACGCCGAGGAGCTCCTAAGGCGGGGGTGGGCCTACCGGGCCTTTGAGACCCCGGAGGAGCTGGAGAGGATCCGCAAGGAAAAGGGAGGGTACGACGGCCGGGCCCGCCACATTCCCCCAGAGGAGGCGGAGGAGCGGGCGCGAAGGGGCGAGCCCCACGTGATCCGGCTCAAAGTCCCCCGCCCGGGCACCACGGAGGTCAAGGACGAGCTCAGGGGGGTGGTGGTCTACGACAACGGGGAGATCCCGGACGTGGTCCTGCTCAAGTCCGACGGCTACCCCACCTACCACCTGGCCAACGTGGTGGACGACCACCTCATGGGGGTGACCGACGTGATCCGGGCCGAGGAGTGGCTGGTCTCCACCCCCATCCACGTCCTCCTCTACCGGGCCTTCGGCTGGGAGGTGCCCCGGTTCTACCACATGCCCCTCCTCCGCAACCCCGACAAGACCAAGATCTCCAAACGCAAGAGCCACACCTCCTTGGAATGGTATAAGGCGGAGGGGTTTCTGCCCGAGGCCTTGAGGAACTACCTGGCCCTCATGGGCTTTTCCATGCCCGACGGGCGGGAGGTCTTTAGCCTGGAGGAACTTATAGAGGCCTTCACCTGGGAAAGGGTCTCCCTGGGGGGGCCGGTCTTTGATCTGGAGAAGCTGCGCTGGCTGAACGGAAAGTACATCCGGGAAGTGCTTTCCCTCGAGGAGGTGGCGGAGAGGGTGAAGCCCTTCCTGAAGGAGGCGGGCCTCTCCTGGCCCGAGGAGGCCTACCTAAGGCGGGCGGTGGAGCTCATGCGCCCACGGTTTGACACCCTGAAGGAGCTCCCCGAAAAGGCCCGCTACCTCTTCGCCGAGGACTACCCCTTTGCGGAGAAGGCCCTGGCCAAGCTTCAGGAGGGGCTCCCCGTCCTCAAGGAGCTCAAGCCCCTCCTGGAAAGGCAGGAGGAGTGGACGGAAGCCGCCCTGGAAGCCCTTCTTAGGGGCTTTGCGGCGGAGAAGGGCCTGAAGCTTTCCCAGGTGGCCCAGCCCCTCCGGGCCGCCCTCACGGGCAGCCTGGAAACCCCGGGGCTCTTTGAGGTCATGGCCCTCCTGGGGAAGGCGCGGGTGCTTTCCCGCCTGGAGCGGGCCCTTTCGTGAAGAAGGCCGCAAGCTCCCCTATACTTAGGGGGATGAAGCGGCTATTCGCCCTTACCCTCGCCGCGGGCCTGGCCTGGGCCCAGGGGGCCATCGGCATGCGCCTGGGCTACGGGGAGGGCCTCGGCCTCACCTTCGGCGCCGCGGTGGAAACCCGCCTGCGGCAGAACCTCTCGGGCCGACTCGCCGCCGACCTGGCCCCCGCAGGCCCCGGGGTGGCCCTGGAGGCCAGTCTCCTCTTCAAGCCGGACCTGGGCCTGTACGACCCCAGCCTCGAGGGCCTTCTCCCCTACTTCGGCGGGGGCCTAAGCGGCCTCGTGGGGCCGGCGCCCACCCTGGGGGTGGGCCTCACCCTGGGGCTAGAAGGGCTTTTAGACCCCTACACCGGCCTCTTCGCCGAGGGGACCTACGTCTACGGCTTCGCCGCCTTCCCCAAGGTCTGGCGCCTGGCCCTGGGGGCGAACTTCCGTTAGGGGGCCATGGCCGGTTTCCTTGAACGCCTGAAGGCGGGCCTGGCCAAGACCCGGGAAACGCTCCTCCGGGCCATCCCCTGGGGGGGCGACCCCGAGGAGGTGCTGGAGGAGCTGGAGGTGGCCCTCCTCTCCGCCGACGTGGGCCTCGAGGCCACCGAGGAGCTCCTTAGGGAAGTGCGGGCCTCGGGGCGAAAGGACCTGAAGGAAGCGGTAAAGGAAGCGCTGGTGCAGAGGCTGGAACCCGAGGAGCGACGGGCCACCTTGAGGCGGCTGGGCTTCCGGCCCCAGGTCCCGAAGGCGGTGGAGCCCAAGGGCCACGTGATCCTGGTGGTGGGGGTGAACGGGGTGGGCAAGACCACCACCCTCGCCAAGCTGGGCCGCTACTACCAGGGCCTCGGCAAAAGGGTGATGTTCTGCGCCGGGGACACCTTCCGGGCCGCCGGGGGGACCCAGCTCGCCGAGTGGGGAAAGCGCCTTTCCATCCCTGTCATCCAAGGACCCGAAGGGGCGGACCCCGCCGCCCTCGCCTTTGACGCCGCCCAGGCGAGGAAGGCGAGGGGCTTTGACCTCCTCCTGGTGGACACCGCCGGGAGGCTCCACACCAAGCACAACCTCATGGAGGAGCTAAAGAAGGTGAAGCGGGCCATCGCCAAGGCCGACCCCGGGGAGCCAGGGGAGGTCTGGCTCGTGCTGGACGCGGTCACGGGGCAAAACGGCCTGGAACAGGCCAGGCGGTTCCACGAGGCCGTGGGGCTGACGGGCGTCATTGTGACCAAGCTGGACGGCACGGCCAAGGGCGGGGTCTTGGTCCCCATCGTGCGCACCCTGAAGGTGCCCATCCGGTTCATCGGGGTGGGGGAAGGCCCGGAGGACCTCCAGCCCTTTGAGCCCGAGGCCTTCGTAGAGGCCCTGCTGGAGGCCTAACGCCCTCCCCGGGATGGGGGCGCCCCGCCTGCCCGAGGCCGCAGGGCAGAGGCCCCTTTCGGGGTATGCTCGGGGCGATGAAGCGCGGCCCCCTCCTCCTCGCCTTCGCCTGGGTGGTGGCCCTGGTGGCTACCTTGGGCAGCCTCTACTACTCCGAGGTAAGGCTCTTCCTGCCCTGCGAGCTCTGCTGGTACCAGCGCATCTTCATGTACCCCCAGGCCGTCCTTCTCGGCCTGGCCCTCTGGCGGCAGGACCTGGGGGTGTGGCCCTATAGCCTCGCCCTCTCCCTAATGGGCGGGAGCATCAGCCTCCTGCATCTCCTCGAGGAGAGGTTTCCCCAGCTCTTCCCCCTCGCCTGCAAGCCTCCGGTGCCCTGCTCCGCCGAGTACCTCCCCCAGTTCCCCATCCCCCTCCAGGCCCTCATCGCCTTCACCCTCATCGCCCTCAGCATGGGGCTACTTGCCCGGGAACCTCGTGCGCCGAGGTAGCGAAAAGGCCTCCCTCAGGTGGGGTAGCCCAAAGCGGCCAGGACCGCCCTGACGCGGAAGTCCCGCAGGGCCTCTGGGCCGTAAACCTCGTGTACCCGCTCCCCTACCCCCCGTTCCACCGGGGTCAAGGCCAGGAGGGCATGAAAGGGCTGGAGCACCTCCAGAGGAAGCCTCCCCCCGGCGTGGATGAGGAGGTCCGCCTCGAGGGCCAAGGCGCCCAGCTCCTGCGCCCGCACGGCCACGTGCCCCCGCGCCCTCTCGGGCAGGCGGGCGAGGAAGGCCTCCCCCTCGGCGAAGCTCGGGGCGGCCACAGAGACCCGGCCCAAGGCCCGGAGGAAGGGGGCCAAAGGGGGGCGGAGCGGCCCTAGCCAGAGGGCCCTGGCCCCGGGGAAGAACGTGGCCAGCCACCGCTCCAAGGCCAGCCCCTCCGTGTACTGGGCTGTAGGCCCCAGGGGGCCGGGCACCAGGAGGTCCACAAGCCCCGCCTCGCCCGCCTCGGCCTCGAGGCGCACCCCCTCGGGCGGGGGCAGGGCCTCCTCCAGCACCATTCCGGCGAAGTCCAAGGGGGCAAGGCAGGGGAGGGCCCTAAAGGGGTCCTCGGCCTCCACCGGGTAGGGAAGGAGGGGGAGCCTCGAGGCGGCCACCTCCGCCAGGAGGCGGTCAAAGAAGGGGGAGGCCTTCCGGTAGACCACCGCCAGAGGCCTCGCCTTGTGGTAGGGTAGCCCCACCGCCATCCCTCCTAGACCGGGCGCAGGTCCGCGTACCTCAAGGAGAGGCGCTTCAGCCCCACCCCCTCAAAGTGCACGGTCACCTCGTCCCCTGCGGCCGCCACCACGGTGCCCGGGCCAAACCGCGGGTGGACCACCCTCTCCCCGCCCTTGAAGGCCCCGGGAAGGGGACGGTGGAGGGGTGGGGCGGGCCGCCTCCCGTAGGGGTCGTACACCTCGTAAAGCCCCGCATCCACCTCCTCCAGAAAGCGGCTTGGCCGCACGGGCTCGAGGCGGCCGTACACCTCCCGTTCCCGGGCGTAGGAGAGGTAGAGGCGCTCCTGGGCCCGGGTAACGCCCACGTAGAAGAGACGCCGCTCCTCCTCCAGGCCCTCCTGGGTGGAGAGGGAGGAGCGGTGGGGCAGAAGCCCCTCCTCCACGCCCACGAGGAAGACCACGGGGAACTCCAGCCCCTTGGCGTTGTGCAGGGTCATGAGGGCCACCCCGCCCTGGGCCTGAGCGGGCTCCTCGGCCCGGGCGGTGAGGGCCACCTTGTCCAGGAAGTCGGCGAGGCCCTCCGCCTCCCTTGCAGCCCTGAGAAGCTCCTCCACGTTCTCCAGGCGGTCTTCGGCGTCCTCGGGGTAGGCCTCCTTCAGGTAGGCGGGGTAGTCGGTGGCGGAAAGGAGGTGGCGGAAGAAGTCCTCCGCGGGCGCAAAGGCCAGGTCCCTGAGCTCCTCCATGAGGGCCAGAAAGTGCCGCACGGGCTCGGGGCGGGGAAGGAGGCTCGAGGCCACCTTCAGGGCCTCAAAGAGGGGAAGGCCCCGCTCCTGGGCTATGGACTGGATCTTCTCCAGAGTTGCTGGCCCGATCCCCCTTGGGGGCGTGTTCAGAACCCGCTTTAGGCTCACCGCATCCAGGGGGTTCAAGCTCAAGCGGGCATAGGCCAGGAGGTCCTTCACCTCGGCCCGCTCAAAGAAGCCCACGCCGCCCACCACCCGGACCGGGATGCCCCGGCCGGCCAGGGCCTGCTCCAGGAGGCGGCTTTGGGCGTTGGTGCGGTAGAGGACCGCCACCCGGTCAAAGGGGGGGCCCAGCCGCAGAACCTCCTCGGCCACGAAGCGGGCCTCCTCCCGGGCGTCTTCGGCCCGGTAGAGGCGCACGGGCTCCCCGCCCCGCTTCACCGGGCGCAGGCTCTTCTCCAGGCGCAGGGCGTTTCTCGCGATGACGGCGTTGGCCAAGCGGAGGATGGCCTCGGTGGAGCGGTAGTTCTCCTCCAGGCGGTAGACCTTGGCCTCAGGGTAGTCCCGGGTGAAGTCCAGGATGTTCCTGATGTCCGCCGCCCGAAAGGAGTAGATCCCCTGGTCCGGGTCCCCCACGGCCATGAGGTTGGCCTCCTCCCCCGCGAGGAGCCGGGTGAGGCGGTACTGCACCGGGTTCGTGTCCTGGTACTCGTCCACGTGGATGAAGCGGGCCCGCTTCCTCACCCGCCTCAGGACCTCGAGGTCCTCCTCCAGAAGCCTCAAGGCGCGGAGGAGGATGTCCCCGAAGTCCAGGGCCCCTTGCGCCTCGAGGGCCTCCTGATAGCGGTAGAGGACATCCTGAAGCCTCCCCCGGGAAAGGCCAGCGTAAAAATCGGGAAGCTCGGCCAGCAGGCTCTCCGGGGCCACCCCCTGGTTCTTGGCGCGGTCCAGAAGGCTCTTGATGGGTCCGGGCTTGGCAGAGAGGCCAAGCTCCTTAAGGACCTCCTTGAGGAGGGCGGTCTGGTCGTCCTCGTCGTAGACCACGAAGCCCGGCTTCAGGCCCACCCGCTCTCCGTAGACCCGGAGGATCCTTAAGGCGGCGGCGTGGAAGGTGGAGACCCAGGCCTCCCCTGCCCCCTTCACCAGGGCCTTGAGGCGCTCCCTCATCTCCTGGGCCGCTTTGTTGGTGAAGGTGACCGCCAGGATCTCCGAGGGGAAAACCCCCCTGGAGGCCACGAGGTAGGCCACCCGGTGAACCACGGTCCGGGTCTTGCCGCTGCCCGCCCCGGCCACCACCAAGGCGGGTCCTTCAAAGTGGAGGACCGCCTGGCGCTGGGCCTCGTTCAGGGAGGAAAGGAGGGCTTCGGGATCGCGACCCACGGGGTGAGTCTACCACGGGGTAGACTTTAGGGCATGGGGCCCTGCGCCAAGAAACCCAAAGGGGCTTTATCCGGCCAACGGGAAGCTCGCCTCGCCTCCCCCACCGGGGAACTCCCATGAAGGAGCTTCTTCCGGGCGTGTACCGCCTGCCCGTTCCCATCCCCTACCCCCTGAAGACGGTGAACCTCTACCTCCTCAAGGGCAACGGGGAGGTGGCCTTGGTGGACACCGCCCTGGGCACGCGCGCCGCCCGGGGGACCTTGGAGCTTTCCCTGGCGGAGCTCGGCCTTTGCTTTCAGGACGTGAGGGTTGTCCTCCTCACCCACCACCACCCCGACCACTACGGCCTTGCCGGCTTTTTTGAGGGGCTCGGAGCCCGGGTCTTTCTGCACGAGGAGGAGCTTTCCCGGGGCCACCGCTTCTGGCGTGAACCCCAGGCTTTTGAAGAGGCCTCCTGGCGGCTCTTTTTGGATCACGGTACCCCTAAGGAAGCCCTGGAGGGGATCCGGGAGGTGATGGCGGCCACCCGGGAACGGATCCATCCCCCGGAAAATCCCATTCCCTTAAGGGACGGAGAGGTTCTGGAGGTGGCGGGAAAGCGGCTTCGGGCCGTCTGGACCCCGGGGCACGCCGATGGCCACGTGGCCTTCCTCCTGGAGGAGGAGGGGGTCCTCTTGGCGGGGGATGCCCTCCTGGAGCGGGTCTCCCCCAACGTGGGCCTCTGGGCCTACACCCGGGAAAACCCCCTAAAGGACTTCCTCCGTTCCCTGGACCGCCTGGGGGAGCTCCCGGCCAGGGTGGCCCACGCCGGGCACTTCGGCCCCATCCCCGAGGTAAGGGCCCGGGCGGAGGAGCTCAAGGCCCACCACCAGGAGCGCCTGGAAGCCCTTTTGGCCCTCCTCGAGGCCCCCAAAAGCGCCTGGGAGCTCTCCTTAATGCTCTTTCCCCAGGAGCTGGACGCCGCGGGGCGCCGCTTCGCCTTCGCCGAAACCCTGGCCCACCTGGAGTACCTGCGCCAGGAGGGGCTTTTGGGGCGGGAAGGCCCTCCCTACCGCTACTTCCGCACCTGAGGGCCCTCGGGCTAAGGGGGTGGGCACGCGGCGCGGTTGGAGGTAAGGCAGACCCGGGAAAGCCCCGGCCCCCAAGGGGTCCCGGGCTGCCAGGGGGTGCTGAAAGTGGGCTCCCAGCTGGAGGAGGAAGGCTAGGGCCTCCTCCCCCCCGGCGGACCTTTACAATACCAGACTCACATGTTTTGATTATGACAAAAGGAGGTGGGATATGAGCGCCACCGGCCTCGAGGTGTTTGACCGGACGCTCCACAAGACCCACACCTGGCTCAAGGAGATTATGGGGGAGCTGGGCACCGAGGACCGCCACCGGGCCTACATGGCCTTGAGGGCCGTGCTTCACGCTCTTAGAGACCGCCTCACCGTGGAAGAGGTGGCCCAGCTGGGGGCTGAGCTACCCATGCGCTTTGGTTGACCAGGCCGTTAGGCGGGCTTAGGCCTCAGTCCAGGACAAAGCGGTCCTCGGTCTCGTGCAGGCGCACGCGGTGGACGATGCGCTGGTCCTGGCCGCTTTGGCCATCCGTCATGGCCACCACGGTCACGTAGGGGCGCAAGGGACTCTTCAGCACCTTTTTGGTGAGGGTCTCCTCCACCTGGAAGATCCCGGCCGAGTTATTCATGAGGACCTGGATCTCCACCGGGTACTTGTCCCCCTTGAGGATGCGCACCTCGTCCACCGCCAGGGCGCTGATGGAGTGGATGTCTATGCTCCCGAGGGCGAAGGCCTTCCGACCTCGGCCCTTGGTGATGTCGGTGCCGTCGGCCACGGCGGTGACGCCCGCCTCGAGGGTGAGGGGCTCGGGCTCGAGGTCGTGGCTATAGATCCCGTGGAGGATGAGGGCCCGAAGGGCGGTGCGCTGCTCGGGATCGGGGTAGAGCTTCTCCAGGATGCGGTTCAGGATGGGCAGGGCCAGGGCCACGCCAAAGGCCTCGTGAAGGTAGCGGTGCACCTGGTTGCCCAGGTCGTGGAGCATGGTGGAGAGGAGGACCACCACGTAGGCGTCCTCCAGCTCCCCTGCCCCCGACTCCACCGTGTCCAGCCGGACCCCCGCCTCGGCCAAAAGGCCCAGAATGGCCACCCCCGCCGCCCCCGTGAGGAGGGCGTGAACCCGGCCGTGGTCGTTGTAGCCCAGCTTGCGCATGGTGAGGTAGTTGGCCATGTTCCACCCGGAGCGGGCCTCGGGGTCTTGGATGAGAAGCTCATAGGCCTTGAGGGCCCTAGGAAAGGCTTTGAGGCGCTCCCTTATGGCCTGGTCGGCCTCCGCGTAGAGCTTGGCCTTGGGGCTAGCTACGTGGACGATGCGCTCTTCCGCCATGGGCAATCCCTACCTTACCTCAGGCCGCCCACAAGAAGGGGCACCTGAGCCACCCCAAGGGCCGGCGAGGCCAAACCCCTCCTAGGACGCCCCCGGATCCGCCAAGGGAAGGAACCCGAGGGGAAAATCCCCGTGAGGTTTTTCCCAGGCAGGAACCCAAAGCAAAGGGGATCACTCCCCCTTGAAGTTGGGAGGGCGCTTCTCCAGGAAGGCCCGCACCCCCTCCTTCATGTCCTCCGTGGCCGCAGCGTAGCCGAAGAGGTCGGCCTCAATCTCCAGGGCCTCGGCCAGGTCCACCCCCTCCCCCCGGACCACGCTCTCCTTGGCCAGGGCCAGGGCCACGGGGCCGTTCTTGAGGATCTGGCGGGCAAGCCTCTTGGCCTCCTCCAGGGCGTTCTCCGCCACCCGGTTCACGAGCCCGAGGAAGAGGGCCTCCTCCGCGTCCACGTGCCGGCCGGTAAAGATGAGGTCCAGGGCCCGCCCCCGGCCGATGAGGCGGGGCAGGCGCTGGGTGCCGCCAAAGCCGGGGATCAGGCCCAGGCCCACCTCGGGGAGGCCGAGCCTGGCCCCCTTGGCGGCCACCCGGAGATCGCACGCCAAGGCGAGCTCCAGCCCTCCCCCGAGGGCGTAGCCGTGGATGGCGGCGATGGTGGGGATGGGCAGGGCGGCGATCTCGGCGAAGACCTGCTGCCCCAAGAGGGCGTACTCCCGGGCGGCGAAGGGATCCTTCAGGGCGGCGATCTCCTTGAGGTCTGCCCCCGCGGCGAAGGCCTTCCCCTCCCCAGTGAAGATGGCCACCCGGGCCTCCGGATCCTGATGGATGACCTCGGCCACCTGGGCGAGCTCCTGAAGGAGGTCCTGGGAAAGGGCATTTAGGGCCTGGGGCCGCCTCAGGGTCACCAGGGCGATGCCTTCCTCCACCTCGTAGGCGAGGTGGGTAAACTCGGGGATCTCCAGGACAAACTCGTGCTCGTGGGCGTCTTCCTGCGGCATCTCAGACCTCCAGAAGGGCCCTCAGGGCCACCTCCACCATACGCCGAACCCCCTCCAGGAGTACCCCCTCCGGGGCGAGCTCCGGGTCGCCGATGCGGTTGGAGACCGCCAGGATGGCCCCCGTCCGCACCCCCCGCATCCTGCCCAGGAGGAAGAGGGCGCTGGCCTCCATCTCAAAGGCCAAGACCCCAAGGCGGCTCCACACCCTGGCCTCCTCAGGGGTGGTGGCGTAGAAGGCGTCCTCCGTGACCACGAGCCCCACGTGGTGGGGGTAACCCAGGACCTCCGCCAGGTTCCACAAGGACCGGAAAAGCCCCGGGTCGGGCACGGGGGCGTAGGGCCGGCCCTCGAGGTACTGCCGGGTGGTCCCGTCCAGGGGCACGGCCCCCTGGACGATGACCAGGTCCCCCGGGGCCAGCGCCCCGTCCGCCGCCCCGCAGGTGCCCACCCGGAGGAGGACCCGGGCCCCGAGCTGGACGAGCTCCTCGGCCACGATGCTCGCCGAGGGCGCCCCCATGCCCGTGGTCTGCACGGAGACGGGCACCCCCTGGAAGCGGCCGGTGAAGCCGAGGAGCCCCCGGTGGGTGGTATAGGGCACCGGGTCCTCGAGGAAGGTCTTGGCGATCCACTCCGCCCGGCCCGGGTCCCCCGGGAGGAGCACCCGCTCCGCCACGTCCCCCCGCTTTCCCCGCACGTGGATGGGGCTCATACCGCCTAAAGGATACTATAGGCGCAGGACGCGAAGGCCCTCCACAAGGGCTTCGTCGTGGGTGGCCAGGACGAGGGCCGCCCCTACCTCCCGAGAAAGCTCCTTGAGGAGCCCCAGGACCTCCCAGGCCTGGCGGCGGTCCAGGCTGGCCGTGGGCTCGTCCGCCAGGAGAAGCCGGGGCCTGAGGTAAAGGGCCCGGGCCACGGCCGCCCGCTGGCGCTCCCCCCCAGAGAGGCGCTGGGGAAGGAAGTGGGCGCGCCCGAGGAGGCCAAGCCGCTCCAGGAGGGCTAGGGCCCTCCCCCGGTCCACCTCCCCGGCCAGGTACCCCGGGGCCAGGACGTTCTCCAGGGTGGTGAGCTCGGGAAAGAGGAAGTGGTGTTGGAAGACAAGCCCCATAAAGCGCAGGCGCCGCCTGGCCAAAACCCCTTCCGAAAGGTCCCGGATGGGCGCCCCCTCCCAGTAGACCTCCCCTTCCTGCAGGGGAAGCAGCCCGGCCAGCAGGTGGAGGAGGGTGGTCTTGCCGCTCCCGGAAGGGCCGAGAAGGGCCAGGGCCTCCCCAGGGCCGAGGGCGAAGGAAACCCCTTGGAAGAGGGGGCCGTTCCCGTAGGAGAAGCCCAAGGCCCGCGCCTCCAGCACAGGACCCACCCCCCTATCCTCTAGGCAAAGGATGAAGGTTCGGTTAGAGTGGGGCCGATGGCCCGGAGCCCCCTCTTTGCGCACCTGACCCCCGAGGAGGTGCGGCTGGCCCGCGCCTACTTCCTGCCCCTCACCTACCCCAAGGGCAAGGCCATCTTCCACCAAGGGGACCTGGGGCAGGCCCTCTACCTGGTGGAGGCCGGCCAGGTGCGCCTCTACCGCACCCACCTGGGGGGCCAGGAGAAGACCCTAGGCTTCGTGGGACCCGGAGGGGTATTCGGGGAGATGAGCCTCCTGGATGAGGGCGAGCGAAGCGCCAGCGCCGTGGCCGAGGAGGAAAGCCAGCTTCTCGCCCTCCACCGTGAGGACTACCTGGCCCTCATCCGCCGCCTCCCCCTCGTGGCCCACAACCTGGCCCGGCTCCTGGCCCTTCGCCTGCGGGAGGCGGATCTGGAGCTGGACCTCCTGGCCTTTGAGGAGGCGCGCAGCCGCGTGGCCTACGCCCTTCTCAAGCTCCTCCGGCAGGGAAAGGGACCCCTTCTGAGGCTCCGCCAGCAGGAGCTGGCGGCTCTGGCGGGGACGAGCCGGGAGACGGTCACCCGGGTCCTGCACGAGCTCAAGGCCCACGGGGCCGTGCGCCTCGCCCCAGGGGAGGTGGAGGTGGTAAGCCCGGGGCTTTTGGAGGAGGTGGCCTTCGGCCTTTTGTGAAGGAGGGAGCGTGCGCCTCAGGGTAGACCCTTTGCCCAAAGAAGACCTGGCGTATCCCGATGTGGTCCTGGTGGTGGACGTGATCCGGGCCACCACCACGGCGGCGGCCCTCCTGGAGGCAGGGGCGGAGGCCCTGTACCTTACGGAGGGCCTCGAGGCCGCCCGGGCCTTCAAGGACGAGGACGTGGTCCTCTCCGGGGAGGTGGGTGGGCTCAGGCCCCCGGGGTTTGACCTGGGGAACTCCCCGAGGGAGGCCCTCGAGGCCCCGGTGGGGGGCAGGATCGTGGTCATGAGCACCACCAACGGCACCAAGGCCGCCCATGCCGCGGCCAGGACCGCCAAGCACGTTCTCCTGGCTTCCCTCTACAACGCCCACGCCGCCGCGCGCAAGGCCTTGGAGCTGGCCACGGAAGAGGTGGCCATCCTCTGTGCGGGCAAGGAGGGGCGGGTAGGCCTGGACGACCTCTACACCGCTGGGGTCCTGGCCGAGTACCTGGGCCTCATGGGGGAGATGGAGCCCGAGGACGGGGCCCGGATCGCCCTCTCCGTGAAGCGGGCCTACCAGGACCCCCTGGAAGCCCTCTCCCTCTCCGCCGCGGCTCAGGCCTTGAAGGGGGTGGGCCTCGAGGCCGACATCCCCTTCTGCGCCCAGGTGGCCAAGAGCGCCGCGGTACCCCTCCTCTTTGGGCGGGTGGGGGAGGCCCTCATCTTCCGGAGGGCGCCGCAAGAAGCTCGTAGAAACGCCGGATAGCGGCGACGCCCCTTTCCAGGTTGATCAGGTCCAGCTTCTCGTTGGGGGCGTGGAGGTTGTCGTCGGGGAGGCCGAGGCCCAGGAGGACGACGGGGGCGGAGAGGACCTCCTTTAGCTCCGCCACCACAGGGATCGTTCCCCCCTCCCGGGCGTAAACCGGGGGCCTTCCCCAGACCTCCTCCAAGGCCCGGGCCATGAGGCGCATGGGGGGGCTAAAGGGATCGGTGAGGAAGGGCTTGCCCCCGTGGAGCCTTCGGACCTCGAGGCGGTAGCCCGGGGGAGAGACCTCCCGCAGATAGGCCTCGGCCAACCCCGCCACCTCCTCGGGGTCCTGATCGGGCACGAGGCGCATGGAGAGCTTCATCCCGGCCTCAGCGGGGATCACCGTCTTGGACCCCTCCCCCTGGTAGCCTCCCCACACCCCGTTCGGGTCCAGGGTGGGCCGGGCCCAGAGCCTCTCCAGGACCGAGTACCCTTCTTCCCCGGGCAGGACCTCCACCCCGAGCTCCCGCTTCAAGGCCTCCTCATGGGGCTCGGGCCAGAGGGCCTTTTCCTCCTCGGGGACGGGGCGCACCTTCTCGTAGAAGCCGGGGATGAGAACCCTCCCCGTCCTTTCGTCCTTGAGGCGGGCAAGAAGCCACCCCAGGGCCTGAATGGGGTTCGGGGCCACCCCCCCGAAGGCCCCGGAGTGGAGGTCCCGCCGCGCCCCCTGGAGCCGCACCTCCAGGTAGCAAAGCCCCCGAAGGCCGTAGGTGAGGGTGGGGGTGTGGGGGGCGACCATGGCCCCGTCGGAGATGAGGACCAGGTCCGCCCGAAGCCTTTCCCGGTTGGCCCGCACGAAGGGGAGGAGATGGGGGCTCCCGACCTCCTCCTCTCCCTCCACCAGGAACTTCAGGTTCACTGGAGCCCCCTCCGCCGCCAGGAGGTGGGCGAAGAGCTGGCCCTTGTCGTCGGAGGCCCCACGGGCGTAGAGCCTCCCCTCCCGCACCGTGGGGGAGAAGGGCGGGGTATCCCAGAGCTCCAGAGGGTCCGGGGGCTGGACGTCGTAGTGGCCGTAAACGAGAACCGTGGGGGCCTTCTCGTCCACAAGGCGCTCGGCGTAAAGGATGGGGTGGAGGGGGGTCTCCTGGAGCTCGGTACGGAAGCCTAGGGCCTGCAGCCTTTCCTCAAGCCAAAGGCCCGCCCGGCGCACGTCCTCCTTGCGGGCGGGATCGGTGGAAACCGAGGGGATGGCGAGGAACTCCAAAAGGGGTTCGGGCACCTTCACAGGCCCATCCTACCCTCTTCCACCAGGGCTTTGCCCTCCTCCAGGAGGAGGAGCCTGAGCCGGGCCACCTCGGCCTCAAAGCGGGCCTGGAGGGCCTCGAGCTCGGTCCTCAACCGCATGATCTCCTCCACCCCCGCCAGGTTCACCCCCAGCTCCTGCGTCAACCGCCGAATCTCCCGCAACCTTTCAATGTCCCGCTCGGAGTAAAGCCGCGTCTTCCCCGAAGACCGCTTCGGCTTGATCAACCCCTTCCGCTCGTACAACCGAAGCGTCTGCGGGTGCATCTCCACCAGCTCCGCCGCCACGCTGATCACGTAGACGGGGCGGTCCTTGGGGGAAGGTTTGGCGGTCCCTCCGGGGGGAGGCAGGGCCTTG
>NZ_ATXJ01000013.1 GCF_000421625.1 Thermus islandicus DSM 21543
CAAGGCCCCGCCCCCGGCCCCCTACGTGAACGTGAGCGAGGCCCTGAAGGGGGCGCTCCCCAACTTCATCCCCGGCCTCGGCACCCTCTACGTGGACCCCTCCAAGCTCCCCGAAGGGCCCTTCCTGGCCTACGACAAGGCGGGGAACCTGGTAAAGGTGGTCTTCATGGTCCCCCTCAAGAAGCTCAACGAGAGCCAGAAGTACGTGGACATCGGCACCCAGACCCTGAGGGCCCTGGGGGTCACCCGCATGGACCACGTAAACCTCATCCCCTCGGGACCCCACCCCGGGGTGAACGAGCCCCACTACCACATTGAGCTGGTCCTGGTCTCCGTGGACCAGGAGCGGAAGGTGCTGGAGGGCGAGCCCTACTGAGGTAGGCCCGGCCCCCGCGGAAGGGCCGCCTTCCGCGGGGGCTTCCCTTGCGCGAGGCCCGGGGGCCAGGGAAGCGCCCTGCCCCTGGTTCCTCCACGCGGCCAAGGCCACCGCGGGGGTTCAGAGGAGCTCGGGCAGGGCCGCCTTGGCCCGCTCGGGGTCCAGGCCGCCCCCCTGGGCCAAAGCCCCCCTTCCCCCGCCCCGGCCTCCCGCCTTCTCCGTGAGGGCCCGGAAGAGCGCCCCCGCCTCGAGGCCCCTTTCCTGGGCCCCTTTGGAGAGCTTCAGCACCGCCTGTCCCCCGGAGAGCACCAGGGCCACATCGGCCCCCCGTCCCACCAGGTCGTCCGCCGCCTGGCGCAGGGCCTTGGCGTCCAGGCCGGGAAGCTCCACCACCGCCCACCTTAGGCCTCCCTTCTCCTCCAGGGAAGGCCCACTGCCGCCCCCCAAGGCGGCCTGGACCAAGCGGGCCTTGAGGCGCTCCACCTCCCGCTCCTTCTCCTTGAGCTCGGCAAGGAGCTTCTCAAGCCTCTCCTCCAGAGCGGCTTCCCCCACCTCCAGGCGCTCGGCGAGGGCCTTCAGGCGGTTCAGGGACTCCCGGGCGAAGCGGATCGCCCCCTCCCCCGTCACCGCCTCTATCCGGCGCACCCCGGCGGAGACCGCCTCCTCGCTCCTTATGAGGAAGGCCCCGATCTCCCCGGTGCGGCGCACGTGGGTACCCCCACAGAGCTCCTTGGACTCGAGGCCGGGTACGGGGCTTCCCTCCACCCGCACCACCCGGACCACCTCCCCGTACTTCTCCCCGAAGAGGGCCATGGCCCCCTCCCTCCTCGCCTCCTCCAGGGGCAGGTACCGCCAGGTGACGGGGAAGTCGGCCTGGATCCAGCGGTTCACGAGGAGCTCAATCCGCTCCAGCTCCTCGGGCTTCACGGGCTCCGGGTGGGTGAAGTCAAAACGGAGCCTATCCGGGGCCACCAGGCTTCCCGCCTGGCGCACGTGGGGACCCAGGACAGCCCTGAGCGCCGCGTGGAGGAGATGGGTGGCGGTGTGGTTCCTTTCGGTGTCCCGCCTCTTGGGGTCCACCACCGCCCGCACTCTTTCCCCCACCCGAAGGACCCCTTCCTCCACCCGGGCCTGGTGCAGGAAGATCCCCCGGTCGGTCTTCTTGGTGGTCTCCACCCGGGCCCTCCCCCCGGGCCACTCCAAGAGGCCAAAGTCCCCGATCTGCCCGCCCCCCTCGGCGTAGAAGGGGGTCTTGTCCAGGACCACCTGGACCTCGGTGCCGGGCCCTGCCTCCCCCAAGCTTTCGTCCCCGGCGAGGAGGGCCAGGACCTCGGCCTCGGCCTCGAGGGTCCCGTAGCCCAAAAACTCCGTAGCCCCCCGCTCGGCGTAGAGCTCCTCCAGCACCTGGGCGCCCCGCTTGAAGATCTCCCGCTCAAAGGCCATGGCCGCCCGGGAGCGCTCCTGTTGCTCCTCCATGGCCCTTTGGAAGCCTTCCGTGTCCACCCCGAAGCCCCTCTCCGCGGCGATCTCCACCGTGAGGTCCAGGGGGAAGCCGTAGGTATCGTAGAGCCGGAAGGCCTCCTTCCCGGGCAGGGCCTCTCCCGGCCTCAAGCCCGAAAGCAGGGCGTCAAGCCGCTTAAGGCCCCCTTCCAGCGTCTCCAGGAAGCGCTCCTCCTCGAGGCGGACCTGCCGCTCCACCGCGGGCAGGTTCTCCCGCATCTCCGGGTAGAAGTCCCCAAGAAGCTCCGCCACCTTCGGAGCGAGCCTGTGGAGGAAGGGCTCGGAAAGCCCCAGGAGGTAGCCGAAGCGGAGGGCCCGGCGGAGGAGGCGCCGGACCACGTAGCCCCGGCCGGTGTTGGCGAAGGTGACCCCATCCGAGAGGGCCGCCACCACCGCCCGGACGTGGTCGGCGATCACCCGGTGGGGGACGGAGGCCTTGCCCTCGTAGGGCCTCCCGCTCAGGCGGGCCACCTCCTGGATGAGGGGGTAGAAGGTGTCCGTGCGGTAGAAGTCCTCCACATCCTGGAGGATGGCCGCCACCCGGTAGAGGCCCATGCCGGTGTCAATGTTCTTCTGGGGCAGGGGCTTGAGGATGCCGGGCCCCGGGATGGGGCCCTGGCGGTCGTACTGGGTGAAGACCAGGTTCCAAATCTCTACGAACCGGTCCCCCGAGCCGGTGTTGGGGCCGGTTTCATCGGGGGTGCCAAAGGCGGGCCCCCGGTCGTAGAAGATCTCCGAGCAGGGGCCGGAAGGCCCGTTCGGCCCGTGGGTGATGGCCCCGCCCGGCCAGTAGTTCTCGTCCTCGCCGAAGCGGCCGATCCTTTCCTCGGGCACGCCCACCAGGTCCCGCCAGATGGCGTAGGCCTCGTCGTCGTCCTCGTACACCGTGACCCAGAGGCGGTCGGGCTCAAGCTTCAAGTGCTCGGTGAGGAACTCCCAGGCCCAGAGGATGGCCTCCTTCTTGAAGTAGTCGCCGAAGGAGAAGTTGCCGAGCATCTCAAAGAAGGTGTTGTGCCGCCCCGTGCGCCCCACGTTCTCAATGTCCCCTACCCGAAGGCACTTCTGGCAGGTGGTGACCCTCCGCCACTCCCTGCCCCCGAAGATGGGCCGGGCCCCCAGAAAGTAGGGCTTTAGGGGCGCCATCCCCGCGGAGATGAAGAGGAGGGAGGGGTCGTCCTCGGGGATGAGGCTGAAGGAGGGGAGGCGCAGGTGCCCCTTGCCCTCAAAAAAGGAGAGGTACGCTTCGCGGATCTCCGCCGTGCGCATGGCTTTGATTATAGGGCCCCCGGGGGAAACCCCAGGCTTTAAGATGGGCCCATGAAGGTGCAGATGCGCCGCTACACCCTCAAGGAAGGGGCTAGGGCGGGCTTCCAAAAGGTTTTCCTGGAGACCATCGTCCCCCTGCGCCAGGCCCTAGGCTTCCGGGTGCTCGGGGCCTACTGGCTCTCCGAGCGGGAGTTTTTGTGGTTCGTGGCCCACGAGGACTTTGAGCGGGCGGAACAGGCCTATTATGCCCACCCCGAGCGGAAAAAAGTGGACCCAAGCCAGTTCCTGGAGACCGTGGAGGCCCGCTTCGTGGAACGCCTCCTGTAGCCCCGGCCACGCCTGGGCCAGCTCCCCGGGGTAAGCTTGGGGGAATGGAGGTCTTCCTCTTGGTCCTGCGCAACCTCCTGGCGAGGCCCGTGCGGAGCCTCCTCACCCTGCTTGGGGTGCTGGTGGCCACGGGAAGCATGGTCCTCTTCCTCTCCTTTGGGGAGGGCCTGCGCCGGGCCCTCTTTCAGGAGCTCTCCCGGGTGGGCCCCGCCATCCAGGTGGTGCCCGAGGGCACGGAAGGCTTAGGCCTCGGAGGCTTTCCCGAGATCACCCCTGGGGCCCTCAACGCCCTGGAAGAGGCGGGGCGGGCCCTCGGGGTGCGGGCGGTGGTCCCGGTCCTCTTCCTGGCCCGGGGCGGCTTTGACCCCGCGAGCAGCTTCCTCTTCCAGGGCCTGCCCCAAGGCGTGGGCCCGGACCTCCTCTACCCCGGGGTAAGGCCCCAGGCGGGCCGCCTGCGGCCTTCGGAGAGGGGCGCGGTGGTGGGAGGCAAGGTGGCCAGGCGCCACGGGCTTTCCCTGGGAAGCCCCCTGCGCCTCTCCCCGCAGGTAACCCTAAAGGTGGAGGGGATCCTGGAGGAAACGGGGGGTCTTGCGGACAACCTCCTCTTCGTGCCCTTGGCCGCCATTCAGGAGGTGCTGGGCACCCAGAACTACAGCGCTGTCCTCGTCGCGCTAAGTCCCGGCCAGAAGGCGGAGGAGGTGGCCCGGGCCCTGGAAAAGGCCGTCCCCGGCCTCAAGGCCCAGACCACGGGCGAGGTGATGCGCTTCGCCGAGCGGGCCCTAAGGATCAGCGACCTGGTGCGCTTCGGCATCAGTCTGGTAGCCCTGGTGGTGGGGGGGCTTCTCGTGGCCAACACCGTGATGATGTCCGTGTACGAAAGGATCCGCGAGTTCGGGATCATGCGGGCCCTGGGGGCGAGGCGGGGCTTCGTCTTTCGCCTGGTGGTCCTGGAATCCCTCCTCCTGAGCCTCCTGGGCGGGGTCTTGGGGCTTGGGCTTGGGGCCCTGGCCTCGGGGGCCATCAACCTTTACACCCTGGACCAGGTGGGGCTTGCCCTCTCTGCGGTAACGGGGAGGCTCGCCCTCTTCGCCCTGGGGGTAGCCCTGAGCCTGGGGCTTTTGGCGGGGCTCCTGCCTGCGCATCACGCGAGCCGCATCCCCGTGGTGGAGGCCCTGGGTAGGGTATAGCCCGGCCCGCGCCGGCCTGGGGCCTTAGGAAACAAGGAGCAAGGATGACGCTAAGGGCGGAAAACCTCACCAAGCGCTACCGGCAGGGGGAAAAGGCGGTGACGGCCCTTTCGGGGTTCACCTACGCCTTTCCCCAGGGCGCCACCGCCATCGTGGGCCCCTCGGGAAGCGGCAAGACCACCCTCTTAAACCTCCTGGCCGGCTTTGACCTGCCCACGGAGGGGGGGGTCTACCTGGGGGAGATCCCCCTCCACGCCCTTTCCGAGGATGAGCGGGCGGGGGTGCGCCTCAGGCACATGGGCTTCGTCTTCCAGCAGTGGAACCTTATCCCCACCCTCACCGCCCTGGAGAACGTGGCCCTCCCCCTGCTCCTTGCCGGCTGGCCAAGGAGGAAGCGCCTGCAGCGGGCGGCGGAGCTCTTGGAGCGGGTGGGGCTCGCCCACCGCCTCCACCATCCCCCAAGCCGCCTCTCGGGGGGAGAGCAGCAAAGGGTGGCCCTGGCCAGAGCCTTGGCCCTGGACCCAGGGGTCCTCTTCGCCGACGAGCCCACGGGCAACCTGGACGCGGAAAGCCGCGAGCAGGTGGCCGCCCTGCTCTTGGAAGAGGGGAAGGCGCGGACCTTGGTCCTGGTGACCCACGACCTGGAGCTGGCGCAGAGGGCCGAGCGCATCCTCTACCTCAAGGGGGGGAGGCTTCTTAAAGAGGTGGGCCCCGCGGTAGGCCCCTAGGGACATCCGACCCACCCCGCCCGTGGCACAATACCCCCCATGGGCAAGCGCCTGGTGGTCATCGGGGGCGTGGCCGGCGGGGCTTCGGCGGCCGCCAAGGCCAAGCGGGAGAACCCCGAGTTGGAGGTGGTGGTCTACGAGAAGTCGGGCTGGGTTTCCTACGGGGCCTGCGGCCTGCCCTACGTGCTCTCCGGGGAGATCCCCCAACTGGAGAAGCTGGTGGCCCGGACTCCCGAGGCGTTCTGGAAGCAAGGGGTGAGGGTCCACACCCATCACGAGGTGCTGGAGGTGGACTATGGCCGCCGCGTCCTCACGGTGCGCGACCACGCCGAGGGGCGGACCTTCCAGGATCGGTTTGATCACCTGGTGATCGCCACGGGGGCCAGGCCCGCCCTCCCGCCCCTCCCCGGTGGGGAGCAGGAAGGGGTCTACACCCTGAGGAACATGGAGGACGGGCAACGGCTCTTGCGGGCCCTGGAAGGGGCCAGGCGGGCCGCCATCCTGGGAGCCGGGTACATCGGCCTCGAGGTGGCCGAGGCCTTCCGCAGGCGGGGCCTGGAGGTCACCCTCCTGGAGCTCAAGGACCGCCCCCTGCCCCACTGGGACCCTGAGGTGGGCGGGCTCCTCCGGCAGGAGCTGGAGCGCCACGGGGTAGAGGTCTGGACCGGGGTACGGGTGGAGGCCCTAAGGGGCCTGGGCCGGGTAGAGGCGGTGGAGACCTCGGAAGGGGTGGTGCCCGCCGACCTGGTCCTCCTGGCCACGGGGATCAGGCCCAACGTGGAGCTGGCCCAGACCATGGGGGTGGCCCTGGGACCCACGGGAGCCATCGCCACCGACGAGAGGATGCGCACCAATCTGGAGGGGGTTTACGCCGCCGGGGACGTGGCGGAGAGCTTCCACCAGGTCTTAAAGCGCCCCTTCTGGCTGCCCCTGGGGGACGTGGCCAACAAGCACGGCCGCACGGCAGGGAGCGTGATCGCCGGGAAAGACGCCCGCTTTCAGGGTGTGGTGGGTACCGCCATCTTCAAAGCCTTTGACCTGGCGGTGGCCACCACGGGTCTCTCCCTGGAGGCGGCCAGAAAGGAGGGCCTGGCGGCCCAAAAGGTCTTCATCCAAGCCCGCGACGGGGCCCACTACTACCCGGGAAGCCGGCCCCTCTGGGTGGAGCTCGTCTACGAGGAGGGGACGGGGAGGCTTCTGGGTGGAGCGGTGGTGGCCTATGGGCAGGGGGCCCTCCGCATAGACACCCTCGCCGCCCTCCTCCACCGGGGGAGCACCCTGGAGGACCTCCTGGGGCTGGACCTGGCCTACGCCCCGCCCTTTAGCCCCGTCTGGGACCCGCTCCTTATCGCCGCCCAGCAGGCGCACTAGTGTACCGAAGTGCCAAGCACACGGTCTTAATGTGTGAAGCCTCAGGTCTTACACCCTACACCAGAATCTCCCCCGCCTCCAAGCTGAGCCTTGGAGGTGAGGCATGGACCCCCTGAGCAGGCTGACCCCGGAGATGCGGGAGGAAGCGGAGGCCCTGAGGCGCGAGTGGGAGACGAACCCCCGGTGGAAGGGGGTGCGGCGGGACTACCGTCCCGAGGACGTGGTGCGGCTCCGCCCCAGCGTGAGGGTGGAGCACACCCTGGCCAAACGGGGGGCGGAGAAGCTGTGGCGGCTCCTCCATGAGAAGCCCTACGTGCACACCTTCGGGGCCTACACCGGGGCCATGGCGGTGGAGATGGTGCGGGCTGGCCTCGAGGCCATCTACCTTTCCGGCTGGCAGGTGGCTGCGGACGCCAACCTGGCCTACGAGACCTACCCCGACCAGTCCCTCTACCCGGTCAACTCCGTGCCCCAGGTGGTCCGCCGCCTCAACAAGGCCCTCATGCGGGCCGACCAGGTGGAGCGGGCCGAGGGCAGGGTGAGCCGCGACTGGTACGTGCCCATCGTGGCCGACGCCGAGGCCGGCTTCGGTGGGGCCCTCAACGTCTTTGAGCTCACCAAGCAGATGATTGAGGCAGGGGCCGCGGGCATCCACTACGAGGACCAGCTCGCCAGCGAGAAGAAGTGCGGCCACCTGGGGGGCAAGGTCCTCGTGCCCACGGCGCAGCACATCCGCACCCTGCAGGCGGCGCGGCTTGCGGCGGACGTGATGGGCGTGCCCACGGTGATCATCGCCCGCACCGACGCCGAGGCCGCCACCCTCATCACCAGCGACATTGACGAACGGGACCGCCCCTTCATCGTCCCGGGCGAGCGCACCCCCGAGGGCTTCTACCGCTTCAAGAGCGGCCTCGAGGCCGGCATCGCCCGGGCCCTGGCCTACGCCCCCTACGCCGACGTCCTCTGGATGGAGACCTCCAAGCCCGACCTGGAGGAGGCCAGGAGGTTCGCCGAGGCGGTGAAGCGGGAATACCCCGACAAGCTCCTCGCCTACAACCTCTCCCCCTCCTTCAACTGGAGGAAGTTCCTGGACGAGGAGACCATCGCCAAGTTCAACCGCGAGCTCGGGGCGATGGGGTACAAGTTCCAGTTCATCACCCTGGCGGGCTGGCACACGGTCAACTACTACACCTTTGCCCTGGCCCGGGGGTACAAGGAGCGGGGCATGCCCGCCTTCGTGGAGCTCCAGGAGAAGGAGTTCGCCGCCCAGAAGGAGGGCTTCACCGCCGTCAAGCACCAGCGGGAGGTGGGCGCGGGCTACTTTGATGAGGTGGTCCTGGCCCTCACCCAGGGGCAGGCCTCCACCCTGGCCCTCAAGGGCTCCACGGAAGAGGCCCAGTTCGCCGAAACGACCCGCTGAGGGGAGCTTCCCCAGGCTCCCCGGAGCGTCCGGGGAGCCTTTTTTTGGCGGCGAAGGCACGCTATAGTGTACACAGAATGCCAGAGTCCTATACACCCTGGCGGCGCTACCTGGAGGACCTGCGCCCCCACCTCAAGGGCCGGGACCACCGGGGAAGGCGGGGCTCCCTGCGCTGGCTCGAGGCCCTCATGGCCGAGCGGGGGGGCCGGTCGGGCACGGTGCGCAACATCCTCTACAAGGACCTGGGAAGCCCCGAGGAGAAGGAGCGCCTCTACGAGCTCCTTAAGGAGCTTTACCAGGAAGCGGGCCTGGAGCCGCCCCCGCCCCCGGCCGAGCTCTTCCTGGAGACCGCCCGCAAGACCCTGGGCCGGGACAAGCGCCGGATCTTCCGCCGTTTTCTTAAGGAGCTGGAGGCGGGGGAAAGGCCCCAGGTGGTGGTGGTGGGCGGGCCGGCCACGGGCAAGGGGGTGCTCCTCGCCGCCCTCTCCCGGGCCCTCTTTGCCCTCCCGGGGCGGGAGCCCCACCTCCTCAACCTGGGGGGGGAGGTGGCCCAGGCCCTGGTCCCCCTGGCCGAGGCCCTGGGGGTGGCGGAGAAGGTGCGGGGGCTTCTGGCCCAGCTCTCCCCCACGCAACCCTATGCCCTCCAGGGCGCCCTGGCCCAGGAGGCCCTCCTCCTCCTAGCCCAGGCCCTGAACCGGGAGGGCCGCCCCCTCCTCCTCAGGGCGGAGGCCGAGGGCACCCTGGAGGGCCTCCCCTTGAGGAGCCCAGAGGGGGAGAGGCAGGGGCTGGCCGCCTGGCTGGAATTTTTTTTGAAAAAACTCCACATCCCCTACCTGGCCGCCCTCTCCGAACCCCCGCCCACCCTCCCCTACCAGCCCCTTTCCCCCCCGAGCCGGGAGGAGGCCCGCCGCTTCGTAAGGGAAAGGCTCCCCCACCTCCCCCCGGAGCGCCTCGAGGCCTTGGTGAACCAGGCGGGCCGGAACTTCGGGGAGCTTTCCCGCCTCGTCCTGCTGGAGGCGGCCAAGCACGACCCTAGAACCCCCCTCCAGGAAGACCCCACCCTGAGGCCCTTCCTCCTGGCCCTGGCCGCCTTCAGCCCCGAGGCCGACCCGGCCTTTCCCGTAGCGCTCCTGGAAAAGGCCTTAGGAAAGTCCCGGGAGAGGTTCTCGCAGGCGGAAAGGGCCCTTCTGGAATGGGTGGGGGAGGACCGGGTCCGCCCCGCCCTGAGGGGTCTCCTCCCCGGGGAGGCCCCCCGGGAGCTCCACCTCCTGGCCCTGGAGCACTTCCCCCCGGAGCACACCTTCCGCCGGCTCTACCACGCCCGCAAAGCGGGGGAAAGGGGGATCCTCCTCGGCCTCCTCCAGGAGGACCCCGCCCGGCTCGCCCTCCTCCCCGGCCTCTGGGAGGAGGCTCAGGCCTGGCCCCGGGAGGACCTCGAGGCCCTGGCCGCGGTGGTGGTGCGCTACCGGGCGGTCCTGGGGCAGTACGCCCACCCCGAGGCGGAGGCGGCCCTGGCCGTCCTCTCCGGGGCCAAAGACCCCGCCCTCCGGGCCTGGGCCCGCATCAAGGCCGCAGAGGCCAGGGTGGACGCAGGGTTTTATCGGGAGGCCGAGGCGCTCCTGCCCAAGCGGGAGGACCTCGCCCTCTTGGACGAGACGGGACAGGCGGAGGGGCTCTTGGTGATGGCCGCCGTGGAGCGCTGGAAGGGGGATTACGAAAGGGCCGCCCTCTTGGTGAGCCAGGCCCAGGGCCTGCCCGTGGCCCCCTTCCTGCGGGACCGGGTCCTCCTTTGGCAGGGCCTGGTGGCCAAGGATCTGGGCCGGTACGAGGAGGCCCTCCGGGCCCTCGCCCAGGTGGGCCATGACCCCCTCCTCCGGGGCCGGGCCCGCTACCAGATGGGCGACCTCCTCATGCGCCTGGGCCGCCTCGAGGCCAAGGCGCGCATGGCGGAGGGGCTTAAGGCGCTGGAGGAGGCCGGGGCTCCCAGGGACGAGGTGGCCCGGGTCCGGGCCCGCTACGCCACCCTCCTCCGGCGGCTCGGCCTCTACGAGGAGGCGGGAAAGGCCATCCAGAAGGCCCTGGAGGAGGCCGAGGACCCCTTCACCCAGGCCCGGATCCGGAGCGAAGCGGGCATCCTCGAGGCCGCCTGGGGGCACCCCCTGGAGGCCCTTGGCCACCTCCGGGCGGCCGAGGCCTACTTCCGCACCACCCCCGAGCGGCCCAAGGAGGCCCGGTACCGCCACCTGCGCACCCTCTTCCGCCTGGGAGCGGCCTACCTCCTTCTGGAGGCGGGCCAGCCCTACCGCCCCCCCTTCCTGGGGAGCCTGACCGCCCCCCAGGCGGAGCGCCTCCTGGAAGGCCTCCTTTCCGAAATCCCTAAGGAGGCCACCGACCGCTACACCGCCCTCAGGCTGGACGCGGCCAGCCTCCTCGCCCTCCTCCTCCCCCCCAAGGAGGCCAAGGCCCTACTCCGGCCCTTCCTGGGCCTGGAAAACCCTTACCTGAGGGCTCAGGCCCGCCTGGGCTACGCCGAGGCCCTGGTCCGCGAGGGGAGCTACGGCGAGGCCCTGGCCCAGGTGGTGGCCCTGCCCCCCCTGGAGGACCCGGGCCTCCTGGCCCAGGCCTGGGCGGTGGAGGTCCTGGCCCTCCTGGGGCTTGGGGAGGAGGAAGCCGCCTGGGAGAAGCTCCTGGAGGTGCGCCAGGGGGACCTGCCCTGGGCCTTCCGCTTCCAGCTGGGGCAGGCCCTGGGCCGCTTCTGCCCCGAGCTCAAAGGGCGCCTGGACCCGGGTCCCCTGGCCCTGGCCGAGGCCCTGGGGTTCTATCTGGCAAATCCCGACTAAATCACTGGACTTTTGCCGGGCCAGGGGCTATACTCTTCCTGCGAACGGGTCGCAGTAAGAGCCCGACCCGGGATCAGGAGGCAAAGGATGAACCAACTGGAGATCCGCGACCTCTGGGCTTCGGTGAACGGAGAACCCATCCTCAAGGGGGTGAACCTGGTGGTCCCCAAGGGGGAGGTGCACGCCCTCATGGGGCCTAACGGGGCCGGCAAGAGCACCCTAGGGAAGATCCTCGCGGGGGACCCAGAGTACCAGGTGGAAAAGGGGGACATCCTCCTGGACGGGGAGAGCCTCCTGGACCTCTCCCCCGACGAAAGGGCCAGGAAGGGCCTTTTCCTGGCCTTCCAGTACCCCGTGGAAGTACCCGGGGTGACCATGGCCAACTTCCTCCGCCTGGCCCTCCAGGCAAGGCTTGGCCGGGAGGTGGGGGTGGCGGAGTTCTGGGGCAAAGTGAAGAAGGCCTTGGAGCTTCTGGACTGGGACGAAAGCTACCTCTCCCGCTACCTCAACGAGGGCTTCTCCGGAGGGGAGAAGAAGCGGAACGAGATCCTGCAGCTTTTGGTCCTCGAGCCCACCTATGCCGTCTTGGACGAGACGGACTCGGGCCTGGACATTGACGCCCTCAAGGTGGTGGCCCGGGGAGTGAACGCCATGCGGGGACCCAACTTCGGCGCCTTGGTCATCACCCACTACCAGCGCATCCTCAACTACATCCAGCCCGACGTGGTCCACGTGTTGATGGACGGCCGGGTGGTGGCCACGGGGGGCCCCGAGCTCGCCCTGAAGCTGGAGGAGAAGGGCTACGAGTGGCTTAAGGAGAGGGTCAAGGAGGGGGCATGAGCGAGCTGGAGATTCAACGCATCGGCGAGGAGTACCGGTACCACTTCGTGGACGAGATCCGGCCGGTCTTCGTGGCCGAGCGCGGCCTCACCCGGAGGGTCATTGAGGCCATCAGCTACCACAAGGCCGAGCCCGAGTGGATGCTCAAGTTCCGCCTTCGGGCGCTGGAAATCTTCCAGAAGAAGCCCATGCCCACCTGGGGCCCCGACCTCTCGGGCCTGGACCTGGACGACCTGGTCTACTACGTGAAGCCCGCCGAGGTGCGGGACGCCAAGAGCTGGGAGGAGGTCCCCGAGGAGATCCGGAAGACCTACGAGAGGCTCGGCATCCCCGAGGCGGAGCGGAAGGTGCTCGCCGGGGTGGGGGCCCAGTACGACTCGGAGATGGTCTACCACCGGGTCAAGGAGGAGCTTGAGCGCCAGGGGGTCATCTTCGTGGCCATTGAGGAGGGGATGAAGAAGTACGAGGACCTCTTCAAGGAGTACTTCGCCACCGTGGTCCCCCCCGAGGACAACAAGTTTGCCGCCCTGAACTCCGCCGCCTGGTCCGGGGGCTCCTTCGTTTACATCCCCCCCGGGGTCAAGGTGGAGCTCCCCCTGCAGGCCTACTTCCGGGTGAACACCCCCGAGTTCGGCCAGTTTGAGCGCACCCTCATCATCGTGGACGAGGGGGCGGAGGTGCACTACATCGAAGGGTGCACCGCCCCCATGTACTCCACGGAAAGCCTCCACACCGGGGTCATTGAGATCGTGGTGAAGCGGGGGGCCCGTAGCCGCTACACCACCATCCAGAACTGGTCCACCAACATGTACAACCTGGTGACCCAGAGGGCCCTGGTCTACGGGGACGCCTTCCACGAGTGGGTGGACGGCAACCTGGGCTCCAAGGTCACCATGAAGTACCCCTCCAGCTACCTCCTGGAGCCGGGGGCCAGAAGCGAGATCCTCTCCATCGCCTTCGCCAAGACGGGCCAGCACCAGGACACGGGCGGCAAGCTCCTCCTCTCCGCTCCCCACACCTCGGGCACCATCGTCTCCAAGAGCATTTCCAAGGGCGAGGGGCGGGCCAGCTACCGGGGCCTGGTGAAGGTGATGGAGGGGGCACGCCACGCCAAGGTCAACGTGGAGTGCGACGCCCTTCTCATTGACCCCGAAAGCCGCACCGATACCTACCCCTACATTGAGATTGAGGAGGAGACAGCCCACGTGGGCCATGAGGCCACGGTTTCCAAGATCAACGACGAGCAGATCTTCTACCTCCAGTCCCGGGGCCTAAAGGAGGACGAGGCCGCAGCCCTCATCGTGCGGGGGTTCATTGAGCCCATCGCCAAGGAGCTCCCCCTGGAGTACGCGGTAGAGCTCAACAAGCTCATTGAGCTGGAGATGGAGGGTTCTGTCGGCTAAAGGCCAAGGCCTGGGGAGAGGCCTTGGGGCCTCTCCCCTTCCCCTGCAAGGAGGCAAGGATGCAGGTACTGGACAAGACGCAGGTGGAGGCCCTCTCCCAGGCCCTGGGCGAGCCCGCCTGGGTGCTGCAGAGGAGGCTTGAGGCCCTGGAGGCCTTCGCCCGCCTCCCCTACCCCAGCAAGAAGGACGAGAACTGGCGGTACACCGACCTCTCCGAGGCCCCCCTGGAAAGCCCGGTGGAGGCCCCCAAGGGGCTTAGGCTTTCCCGGGAAGGGCTTCCCGAACTGGTCAGGCGCCGCCTAGAGCGGACGGACGTCTCCGGCTTTTTGGTCTTCGTGGGGCCCGATCTCGCCTACGCCGAGGTCCCGGAGGAGCTTCTCGCGAGGGGCCTCGTCTTCACCTCCCTGGCCGAGGCCCTGAAGGCCCACCCGGAAAAGGTGGAGGCTGCCCTCTTCCGAGCGGTCCACACCGAGGACAAGTTTGCCGCAAAGAACAGTGCCCTCTTCACCCATGGGGCTTTCCTCTACGTGCCCAAGGGCCTCGAGGTGGACAAGCCCCTTGGGGTCTTCAAGGTGATCCTGGAAGGAGGCCGGACCTCCGCCGGAAGAAGCCTCCTCTTCCTGGAGGACAACGCCAAGGCCGCCTACATTGAGGAGTACCTCTCCTTAGACCTCCCCCCCACCCTTCACCTCTCGGCCACGGAGATGGTCCTGAGACCCGGGGCGAGGCTCCGCCACGCCCACGTCCAGACCCTAGGCGAGGGCGTGTGGCACTTCCACCGGCAAAGGGCCCTTCTGGAGCGGGACGCGGGCCTCAACGACCTGGTGGTGAACCTGGGCGGGACCTACGCCCGGAGCGAGGTGGCCTCGGAGCTTCTGGGTCCCGGGGCCGAAAGCGAGATGCTCGGCCTCTACTTCGGCCACGGAAGGCAGCACTTTGACCACTACACCCTGCAGCACCACGTGGCGCACCACACGAGGAGCGACCTCCTCTACAAGGGGGCGGTGAAGGACGAGGCCCGGGCGGTTTTCTCCGGCCTCATCCGGCTGGAAAAGGGGGCCCAGAAGACGGACGCCTACCAGGCCAACCGGAACCTCCTCCTCTCCCCCACAGCCCGGGTGGACTCCATCCCCCAGCTGGAGATCGGGGCCAACGACGTGCGGTGCACCCACGGCTCCACCACCGCGCCCGTGGACGAGGTACAGCTCTTTTACCTGGAGTCCCGGGGCCTGCCCCGGAGCCTCGCCCAGGAGCTTCTGGTCAAGGCCCACCTGGCGGACGTCCTCACCCGCATCCCCCTTGCGGCCCTCCGGGCCCACATTGAGGCGGTGATTGAGGAAAAGGTACGCATCTAAGCCATGTGGACGGCCGTCGCTACGCTCAAGGAGTTCCAAAACGGCCGCCTGGTGGTGAAGCGGCCCGAGCACAGGAAGCCCATCCTCCTCCTCTACACAGGGGAGGAGGTCTTTGCCCTCGAGGACGTGTGCACCCACGACGACGGCCCCCTCCACGAGGGGGAGGTTGTGGACGGCAGGATCGTCTGCCCCCGGCACGGGGCCCGGTTTGACCTGAGGACGGGCCGGCAGACCCTCCCCGCCCCTAGGCCGGTGAAGGTCTTCCCGGCCCGGCTAGAGGGGGAGACCGTCCTCCTGGACCTTTAGGCCCAGGCCGCAGCCCGCCCCGGGGAGCGTCCCCGGGGCCGTTGTTCTTGACAGGGCGGAGAAAAAGGGCTAGGGTGGGGATACCCACCCCTCCTGGGGTGGGGTAGGGGGGACGAGAGATGCTGAGGCTCAAGGTAGAAGGCATGACCTGCAACCACTGCGTCATGGCGGTGAAGAAGGCGCTCCTCAAGGTGCCCGGGGTGGAGAGGGCCGAGGTCTCCCTGGAAAGGGGCGAGGCCCTGGTGGAGGGGGAGGCCGACCCCAAGGCCCTGATCCAGGCGGTGGAGGAGGAGGGATACAGGGCCGAGGTCCTGGCCTAGCCATGCCCCACCCCCACCTGCGCCTGGACCCCAGGACCCGGGAGGAGGCAAGGAGGCGGCTCCTCTCCGCCAAGGGCCATCTGGAGGGGGTCTTGCGCATGCTGGAGGACGAGGGGGTCTACTGCGTGGACGTCCTCAAGCAGCTCAAGGCCATCCAGGGGGCCCTGGACCGGATCGGGGAGATGGTCCTCAGGGCCCACCTCAGGGACCACGTGGCCACCGCCCACGAGCGGGGGGACGTAGAGGAAATCGTAGAGGAGCTCATGGAAGCCCTCAAGTACCGCTAGGAGGTAAGGATGCGCCGCTTCGGAGTTCTCCTTTTGCTGCTTCTGCCCGCCCTGGCCCAGCACGAGGGGCACGCCCCGCCGAAGGCGGGGGAGCGGGCTTTTCTTTCCGCCATGATCGCCCACCACGAAGGCGCCCTGGAGATGGCCCGCTATGCCCTGGAGAAGGCCAAGGATCGGCAGGTCCGGGCCTGGGCCGAGGCCGTTCTCAAGGCCCAGGAAAAGGAGATCGCCCTCATGCGCTCCTGGCTTCCGGGCCTGGGGGGTCTGGACCAGGGAGCCTACGGGGCCATGCGCCAGGAGATGGCGGGGATGCTCAAGCGCCTAAAGGAGGCCCAAGACCCTGATCGGGCCTTCGTGGAGGGGATGCTCCTCCATCACAAGGAAGCCGTGGAAATGGCCCTCGAGGCCCTCACCTCGGCCAAGGACCGGAGGGTTTTGGACCTGGCCCGGGACATCGCCCTGACCCAGACCAAGGAGATGCACGCCTTTAGGCTATGGCTCTTGAGGTGAAGCTCGGCGTCAAGGGGATGACCTGCGCAGCCTGCGTGGCCCGGGTGGAGCGGGCGTTGCAGCGGGCGGAGGGGGTGGAGGAGGCCCGGGTCAACCTCACCACGGAGGAGGCCTTCCTCCGCCTAAAGGAGGGCGTGGACCTCAAGGAGGTCCTGAAGCGGGTGGAGGAGGCGGGCTACGAGCCTGTCCTGGCCCGGGCCGAGATCCCCGTGAAGGGGATGACCTGCGCAGCCTGCGTGGCCCGGGTGGAGCGGGCCATCCAGAGGCTTCCCGGAGTGGTCTCGGCGGTGGTCAACCTCACGGCGGAAAAGGCCTTCGTGGAGTACTTACCGGACACGGTGAGCCTCGCCCGGATCCGCCAGGCCATCCGGGAGGCGGGCTACGAGCCTTTGGAGGGGGGCGAGGAGGCAGGGAAAGAGGCCCCCACCTACCGCAAGGACCTCCTCCTCGCCCTCCCCTTCGCCCTCCTCACCCTCCTCCTCGCCATGGGGCCCATGCTTTCCCTCCCCCGCCTCCCCGAGGCCCTTCAGGCCTTTACCGCTCTTCCCGCCCTCTACGCCGGGAGGCGCTTTTTCCGGCAGGCCCTGGCCGAGGTCCGCCACCGCGCTTTCGGCATGAGCACCCTGGTGGCCCTGGGGGCGGGGAGCGCCTACCTCTACTCCTTCCTGGTCCTCCTCTTCCCGGAGGCCCTCCCAGAGCAGGCCCGCCACCTCTACTTTGAGGCCGGGGCGGTGATCCTCGCCCTCATCCTCCTCGGCAAGCACCTGGAGGAAGGGGCCAAGGGCAAGGCCTCGGAGGCCATCCGCAAGCTCCTCTCCTTAAGGCCCAAAACCGCCCGGGTGGTCCAGGAGGGGGAGGAGAAGGAGATCCCCGCCGAGGCCCTGATCCCGGGGGACCTGGTGCGGGTGCTTCCCGGGGAAAGGATCCCCGCGGACGGGGTGGTGGTGGAGGGCCAAAGCCACGTGGACGAGTCCATGCTCACCGGGGAGCCCCTCCCCAAGGCCAAGGGCCCAGGGGACGAGGTGGTGGGGGGGACGGTGAACGGGGAGGGGGCCCTCCTCGTCCGGGTGAGCCGGGTAGGCGAGGCCACGGTGCTGGCCCAGATGGCCCGGATGGTGGAGGAGGCCCAGGCCTACAAGCCCAGGGTGCAGGAGCTGGCCGACCGGATCGCCAGCGTCTTCGTGCCCGTGGTGCTGGGGATCGCCCTCCTCACCTTCCTCCTCTGGCTCCTCTGGGGCCCGGGGCTTTCCCACGCCTTCGTGGCCGCACTCTCCGTCCTCCTCATCGCCTGCCCCTGCGCCATGGGCCTCGCCACCCCGGCGGCCATCGCCGTGGCCACGGGGCGGGCGGCCCAGCTCGGCCTCCTCTTCCGCAAGGGGACAGCCCTCGAGGCCCTGGCCCGGGCGGATACCGTGGTCCTGGACAAGACGGGGACCCTGACCCTGGGAAGGCCCACGCTCGTCCAGGTCCTCCCCTTCGGCCTCTCCCGGGAGGAGGCCTTGAGCCTGGCCGCCGCCCTGGAAAGGGGAAGCGAGCACCCCATCGCCAAGGCGGTCCTCGAGGCCGCCAAGGACCTCCCTTCCCTCCCGGCGGAGGAGGTGCGGGCCCTCCCTGGGGAGGGGGTGGAAGGCTGGGTGGGAGGAAGGCGTCTCTACCTCGGGGGCCCCGCCCTCATGGACAGGCTTGGCATCCCCCTCCCCGAGGAAGCCCGAGCCCTCCCCGAAACGGGCTACACCCCCCTCTACCTGGCGGAGGAGGGCAGGCTCCTTTCCGCCTTCGCCGTCTTTGACCCCCCAAGGCCCGAGGCCAAGGAGGCCGTGGCGGCCCTGAAGGCCTTGGGCCTAAGGCCTCTTCTCCTCACCGGGGACCACCCCGCCCCGGCAAAGCGGGTAGCGGAGGCCGTGGGCATCCCGGAGGTCCTCGCCGGGGTGAGGCCCGAAGGCAAGGTAGAGGCGGTGAAGAGACTCCAGGAATCCGGGCGGAAGGTGGTCTTCGTGGGCGACGGGATCAACGACGCCGCCGCCCTGGCCCAGGCGGACGTGGGCCTCGCCATGGGCAGTGGCACGGACATCGCCCTCGAGGCCGGGGACGCCATCCTCCTCATCCCCGACCTCAGGGGTGTGGTGAACGCCATCCTCCTGGCCCGAAGGACCCTCCGCACCATCTACCTGAACTTCTTCTGGGCCTACGCCTACAACGTCCTCCTCATCCCCGTGGCCGCCGGGGCCCTCTACCCCTTCACGGGCCTCCTCCTGAACCCCATGCTGGCGGCGGCGGCCATGAGCCTTTCTAGCCTCTTCGTCCTCACCAACTCCCTGAGGCTACGGGGCTTCCGGCCTCCAAGCTTTACTGCGGCTTAACAGGAAAGAGGGAACCTGGTATCAGGAGGTGAGCGGCATGTGGTGGTGCGACCACGGCTGGTACATGGGCTGGTGGGGGCCCCTCCTGAGCCTCCTTTGGTTCGCCCTTCTAGGCCTCTTCGTCTACTGGCTCGTCAGGGCCCTAGCCCCTGAGCGGCGGGACCGGGCCTTGGAGGTGCTAAGGGAGCGCTACGCCAGGGGGGAGATCGACAAGGAAACCTTTGAGCGGATGAAGCGGGATCTGGCATGAAGGTTCTCCTGGTGGACGATGACCCGGCCCTCCTGGAGGTCCTCGGGGCCTACCTGCGGGGGGCCGGGTTGGCCGTCCTCACGGCGGAGGACGGGGAGAAGGCCTTGGAGCTCTACCCCCAGGCGGACCTGGTGGTCCTGGACCTGATGCTCCCCAAGGTGGAGGGCCTCGAGGTGGCCCGGATCCTGCGCCGGGAGCGCCCGGAGCTCCCCCTCCTCATCCTCACTGCCAAGGGGGAGGAGGAGGACCGCGTCCGCGGGCTGGAGCTCGGGGCCGACGACTACGTGGTGAAGCCCTTCAGCCCCCGGGAGGTGGTGGCCCGGGTCAAGGCCCTTCTCCGGCGGGCGGGGCTCAAGGAGGAGCTCGCCTACGGCCCCTTGCGCCTTCTCCCCGCCCGGCGGGAGGCCTACCTGGAGGGCCAGCCCCTTCCCCTCTCTCGGCTGGAGTTTGACCTTCTCCTTACCCTCGCCCAGCACCCGGGGATGGTCTTCAGCCGGGAAAGGCTCTTGGAGAAGGTCTGGGGGCCGGACTTTCCGGGGGTGGACCGGGTGGTGGACGTCCACATCGCTGCCCTCCGCAAGAAGCTTGGGGACGACCCGGAAAACCCCCGCTTCATTGAAACGGTGCGGGGCGTGGGCTACCGCTTCAAGGAGCCGGATGCGCCTCTTCCTTAAGCTCTTCCTAAGCCATCTCCTGGTGGCCCTTCTCGCCCTCCTCCTCCTCTTCCTTTTGACGGAGGCCCTCGCCCCCGCCTTCTACCGGGGACACGTGGAGCGCATGTACCACGCCATCGCCACCCTGGGGAACGGCAGGATAGGGGAGGTCCTAAGGCGGGATCTGGAGGAGGGCCTCCGCTCCACCCTCACCGCCGCCCTCCTCTCCGCTTTGCCCCTCGCCGCCCTGGGGGCCCTCCTCACCGCCTCCTTCGCCAGCCTGCGCCTCGCCCAAACCGCCAGGCTCCTCGCCGAGGGGAGCCGCCGCATAGCCCAGGGGGAGTACGGGGTGCGCCTTCCCCTCTTGGAAAAGGACGAGCTCGGGGAGCTTGCCCTCCACTTCAACCGCCTGGCCGAGGCCCTGGAGAAGGTGGAGAAAACCCGGGCCGAGCTCATCGGCACCGTGGCCCACGAGCTCAGGACCCCCTTGGCTGCCCTCCAGGGGTACGCCGAGGGGCTTACGGACGGGGTCCTCTCCAAGGAAAGGGCGGCGGAGGGCATCCTTCGGGAGGTTAAGGCCATGCGCCGCCTAGTGGAGGACCTTTCCTTGGTCTCCCGGGTGGAGGCGGGGGCCGTGGAGATCCGCCCGAAGCCCCTGGACCCGAAAGCCCTCCTGAAAGAGGCGGAGGCCCGCTTCCAGAGCGCTTTCCAGGCCAAGGGCGTGCGGCTTGGGGTGGAGGTGGAGGGGCCCCTTCCCCCCGTCCTCGCCGACGAGGAGAGGGCCCTCCAGGTCCTGGCCAATCTCCTCACCAACGCCCTCCGCCACACTCCGGAAGGGGGGGAGGTGCGCCTTAGGGCCTTCCCCCAGGGGGAGGCGGTGGCCTTCCAGGTGGCGGACACCGGCCCCGGCATCCCCGAGGAGCACCTGCCCCACATCTTTGAGCGTTTCTACCGGGTGGACCGGGCAAGGAGCCGGAGGGAGGGGGGAAGCGGGGTGGGGCTCACCATCGCCAAGGGCCTGGTGGAGGCCATGGGGGGAAGGATCGTTGTGGAAAGCCGGCTGAACCAGGGGACGACCTTCACCTTTACCCTGCCCCTTGACCAGGGCTTAACACCCCAGGGCTAGGATGGGCGGCATGTGGAAGGCGCTCGTCCTCCTCCTTCTGGGCCTCCAGGCCCTGGCCCAGACCCCGGTGGGACAGGTGGCCACC
Organism: Thermus islandicus DSM 21543; assembly: GCF_000421625.1. Lineage (NCBI taxonomy): Bacteria > Thermotogati > Deinococcota > Deinococci > Thermales > Thermaceae > Thermus > Thermus islandicus. The sequence continues at coordinate 20,511 of NZ_ATXJ01000013.1, forward strand.
CGGGATGCCCACGCCCTCCTGTGGCTTCCCGATGGCCGCCTCCTCTTCGGCCACCACGACGGTATCCAAGTCTCCAAGGACGCAGGCCGGACTTGGGAGGACCTGGTTCGGAAAGCGGGGTTTGACGCCATGGCCCTCGCCCTGGACGGGCCCCGGATCCTCGCCGCCGGGCACTGGGTGCTTTCGGAAAGCCAAGACGGGGGCAGGACCTGGCGGAACCTTCGCCCCAAGGGGCTTTCCGCCATGGACCTCCACGGCTACGCCGCCTCGGCAGGGCGCCACCTGGCCCTCGAGGCCACCCACGGCTACTTCCTGAGCCAAGACGGAGGGAAGACCTTCTCCGCCATCTCCCCTAAGGGCCTGCCCAAAGCGGGCCTGGCGGCCATGGCCTTCCAAGGCGAAACCCTCTACGTGGCGCCCCTGGGCCAGGGGCTTTACCAAAGCCAAGACGGAGGCCAGACCTTCACCCCGGTGCCGGCCCCGGAAAAGGAGGTCTACGCCCTGGCGGTGGGGGCAGACACCCTCTACCTGGGAGGGAAAACCGGGCTGTGGCGAAGGACCCCGGTGGGCTGGAAGAGGCTCTGGCTGGGAACGGTCCTGGCCCTCGCCGCCCACCCTGTGGAGGCGGGAAGGCTCGTCTTCATAGACGGCCAAGGGCGGGTCTGGAGGCTCCCGTGAGGGGGCATCCTCGTCCAGCACGCAGAGGACCGGGTAGACCCCTCGCTGGAGCACCGCCTCGTCCGGATTCCGGAGAGGGGGAAGGGTGCGAGGCTGAAGGTGGACCACGAAGCCGATGCCCTCTACTTGGCCCTCGCCGAAGGCCGGGCCAGCCGCTCGGAGGAGGTGGCGCCCGGGATCCTCGTGGACTACGACGAGCAGGACCGGATCGTGGGGGTTGAGGTGCTTTACCCCTGCCAGCGGGCCCCTGAAGCGGCGCTACAAAGGCTTTTGTTTGAAACCGTGCCCTCGGACCGCTGAAGGGGAGCCAGGAGCCCCTACTCCTTGAAAGCGAGCCCCGCCACGTGGGGGGCCACCACGGGAAGGGGCAGGGAAAAGGCCTCCGCCTCCACCCGGGGAAAGCGGGCTTGGATTTGGGCGAGGGTTTCCCGGTTGGGGTGGCATCCGTCCCCGAGGAGGGAGAAAAGCGGCGTAGCCACCTCCTGGAGGAAGCGCAGAGGGGTTCTTCTCGGGGCGGCCACGTGCTCTAGGAAGAGGTAGGCCCCGCCCGGCCTCAAGATCCGGTGGACCTCTTCCAGGACCTTTTCGGGGTCGGCCACCGAGCAGAGGACCAGGGTACCCACCACGAGGTCCACGCTTTCCTCCGGCAAGGGGATGGCCTCCCCCCGGCCGAAGAGGAGGACCAGGTTCAGCCCTAAGACCTCCGCCCGGGCCTTGAGCATGGGGTGGAAGAAGGGGTTGGGCTCGAGGGCTAGGCAGGCCACCCCGGGGGGAAGGTAGGCCAGGTTGGTGCCGGGCCCGGGACCGATCTCCAACACCCTTTGGGGCCGCACCCGCCTCAGGGCCTCTTGGAAAAGAGCCCGCTTCTTGGCCGCTACCCACGCCTCGTGCCGAGCAGAAAGCCTGGGGTAGAGCCGAGCGAAGAGGCGCTTACGGACCACAGGGCCAGTCTACCCCCCCTTTACGGGAGCTTAACAATACGGGTCTAGGGTATAGATGGAGGGGAACCATGGGCATGATGGGTTGGGGTGGAATGGGTTTCGGAGGCTTCTTCGGGCTTTTCGGCATGCTCCTTTTTCTGGGCCTTCTCGCCCTCCTGGTCTACCTAGGCTTCCAGGCCCTGGAGAGGCGGAGCAACCGAGACGGGGCGCTGGAAGCCCTCAGGCTCCGCTACGCCAAGGGGGAGTTGGACGAGGAGACCTTTAGGAGGCTCAAGAAGGAGCTGGAAGGAGGGGAAGCATGAAGCGGACCGGCTGGGTTTTAGGTTTGGCGGTCCTCGGGCTTTTGGGGCTTGCCCTCACCCAGGGGATGATGGGGGGGTACGGGAGGATGGGCCCCGGGAGGATGGGGATGGGCATGATGGCCGTCTACCCCCCGGAGGCGAAGCCCATTCCCGAGGAAGTGGCCAAGGCCCGGATGGAGGCCTATGCCAAGCGCCTCTACCCGGGGGCGCGCCTTAAGGACTTCATGGCCTTCAGCCAGAACTACTACGCCCAGGCGGTGGACGAGAAGGGCCAGGGCCTCTTGGAACTCATCGCCGACCGCTACACCGGAGTGGTCTCCCCCGAGCCCGGGCCCAACATGATGTGGAACACCCGCTTCGGAATGCACGGCTCCCTCCAGGCCCCGGTGCGCTACCGCCTCGAGGAGGCCAGGAGGCTCGCGGAAACCTTCCTAGAGGGCTTCCTCCCCAAAGCCCAGGTGCTGGAGGCAGGAGCCTTCCCCGGCTACTACACCTTTGACTTTGGCCGCGGGGCGGTAGAGGGGATGCTCTCGGTCAACGCCTACACAGGGGAGATCTGGGTCCACACCTGGCACGGGCCCTTCTTGGGCGGGCACGGGGAGTAAGCTATAGGGGTAGGAGGTATCCATGACCGCGCTTCGCAGGACCCTGAAGGGCTTCCTCCCCGAGGTGCGGGCCCGGGTGGAGGCCGCCCTCAAGGAGGAGGGCTTTGGAATCCTGACCGAGATGGACGTGGCCGCCACCCTTAAGGCCAAGCTTGGCCTGGAAAAGCCCCCCTACCTGATCCTTGGGGCCTGCAACCCCCATTTGGCGGCGAGGGCCCTCGAGGCCGAGCTGGAGATCGGCCTCCTCCTCCCCTGCAACGTGGTGCTCCGGGAGGCGAAAGAGGGGGTGGAGGTCCTGGTGCAGGACCCCAGGGAGATGTTCCGGGTCCTCCCCGAGGCCACCCGGGAAGCCCTCGCCCCTGTGGCCGAGGAGGCCCGCGCCAGGCTTGAACGGGCCCTGGCCCGGCTCTAAAGGCTTTACGCGCCCTTAACGCTTCTCCCCTAGCCTCAGGGCATGCTGACGCGCAGGGGCGCCCTCAAGACGGCAGCCGGAAGCTTGGTCCTGGGCCTGGTTCAGGCCCAGGCCGCCCCCTTTTCCCGAGGGAGGCGGAGGAGCATCTCCTCGTCCTGAAGGACCTGGCCCTCGAGGGCGGGCGCCCGGCGCCGCACACCCCCATGGACTGAGAACGGGAAGGCCCCGGGGGAGCGGGCTGAAGTCCTGGTGCGCCTGAGGAAAGAAGGCCGGTTTCCCCTCCAGGCCTTGCCCTACGACCGCGGGGCCATGGGCATGATGGGCATGGGCCACGGTCCCACCCTGGGGAAAAACCAGCCTGAGGCGCTCCTCTACGTGGTGGCGCCCAAAAATCCTCAGCCCCTCCCCTTGCCCAAGGCCCTGACCCTTTCAAGCCAAGGCGGGCACGGTAGAGGTCTGGGAGGTGGAGAACCAGGGGGACATGAACCATCCCATCCACCTCCACGTCCACCCTCTCCCTGGGAGGCCCACCGCCTTCGTAGGGGACGGGATCAACGACGCTCCCGCCCTCCTCGAGGCCGACCTCGGGGTCGCCATCGGGGCTGGGACCAACGTGGCCATAGAGGCGGCGGACCTCGTCCTGGTGGAAAGCGACCCCCTGGACGTGGTCCTGGCCCTCCGCCTCGCCCGGGCCACCTACGCCAAGATGGTGCAGAACCTCGCGGGCCCAAGCCCGCATGGGGTGGGAGGATCGGCCTGTCCCGCAGGCTGGGGGTAGACTGAGGGCATGGACCTAAGCGCCCTAAGGGAGGACTTTCCCCTCCTTGCCCGCCATCCCGGGCTCGTCTACCTGGACTCCGCCGCCACAAGCCAGAAGCCCAAGAGGGTCCTCGAGGCCCTCAGGCGCTACTATGAGGAGCAAAACGCCAACGTGCACCGGGGAGCCTACGGCCTCTCCGTGGCCGCCACCGAGGCCTACGAGGAGGCGCGCCGCCGCATGGCCCGCTTCCTGAACGCCGAACCCCGGGAGGTCGTCTTCGTACGCAACACCACCGAAGCCATGAACCTCGTGGCCTACGCCTGGGGCCTAAGGAACCTCAAAGAGGGGGACGAGATCCTGGTCACCGAGATGGAGCACCACGCGGGCCTCGTGCCCTGGCACCTGGTGGCGGGGCTCAAGGGGGCCAAGGTGAGGGCCATCCCCCTCACCGAGGAAGGGCGGTTGGACCTCTCCCATCTGGACGCCCTCCTCACGGAGAGGACCCGGGTGGTCTCCCTGGTCCACATGTCCAACGTCCTCGGCACCATCAATCCCGTGGCGGAGATCGCCAAAAGGGCCAAGGAGGCAGGGGCCCTGGTGGTGGTGGACGGGGCCCAAAGCGCCCCCCACCTCCCCGTGGACGTGAAGGCCTTGGGAGCGGACTTTTTCGCCCTCTCCGGCCACAAGATGCTGGGGCCCACGGGGGCTGGGGTGCTCTGGGGCCGGTACGAGGTGTGGGAAGGCCTCATGCCCTTCCTGGGCGGGGGGGAGATGATCCTCGAGGTCCACGTGGACCGCTCCACCTACGCCCCTCCGCCCCAGCGCTTTGAGGCGGGCACCCCCCCCATCGCCGAGGCTATCGCCCTGGGGGAGGCGGCCTGTTACCTCATGGAGATAGGGATGGAGAAGGTCTTTGCCCACGACCGGTCCCTCTTGGAGTACGCCCTAAGCCGCCTTGCGGAAATCCCGGAACTCAAGGTTTACGGACCTAAGGGCCCAGACCGGGGCGGGGTGATCCCCTTCACCCTAGGCCGCCTCCACGCCCACGACCTGGCCACCTTTTTGGACCAAGAGGGAATCGCCGTGCGGGCCGGGCACCACTGTGCCCAGCCCCTCCATCGGAAGCTGGGGCTTGCGGCCACCGCCCGGGCAAGCTTCTACCTCTACAACACCCAAGAAGAGGTAGACCGTCTCGCCGAAGCGCTCCTTCGCATCCGGACGAGGTACCGGGCCTGGCTATAATGAGCCAATGAGCGTCCTTGACGAGCTTTACCGGGAGATCCTCCTCAACCACTACCAGAGCCCCAGGAACTTCGGGGTCCTGCCCGGGGCCTCGAGGCGGGCCGGGGGCATGAACCCCTCCTGCGGGGACCAGGTGGAGGTGATGGTGCGCTTGGAAGGGGAGGTCATCGCCGACATCCGCTTCCAGGGCCAGGGGTGCGCCATCAGCACCGCGAGCGCCTCCCTCATGACCGAGGCGGTGAAAGGGAAGAAGGTGGAGGAGGCCCTGGAGCTTTCCCGCAAGTTCCAGGCCATGGTGGTGGAGGGGGGTCCCCCGGACCCCGCCCTGGGGGACCTCCTCGCCCTCCAGGGGGTGGCCAGGCTCCCCGCCCGGGTGAAGTGCGCCACCCTGGCCTGGCACGCCCTGGAGGAGGCTTTAAGGTGAGGCGCTACCCGGCCCACAAGGTGACGGCCCTCCTCGTGGCCCACAAGGACCTCATGGAGGCCTGGAAGGAGGCGGCCCGGGAGGGAAGGATCCGGGCCAAGACCCTAGGGCGGGAGAACGTGGTCCTCGTGGAGGACCCCGCCCTCATCGCCCGCCTCGAGGCCTTGGGCCTGAAGGGAGAGCCCGTGAAGGAGGAGGCATGAAGGGCGTAGTCTTCCTGCACGCCTTCCCCTACAGCCCCAGGATGTGGGAGAAGGAGGTGGCCCTCCTCAAGACCCGGCTTCCCGTCCTCGCCCCCCACTACCTCGGGCTTCCCCTGGGGGAGGCCGCGGGGAAGGTGCTCCAGGAGATGGAGGAGGCGGGCCTGGAGCGGGCGGTCTTCGTGGGGCTTTCCATGGGGGGCTATCTCGTTTTTGAGCTCTTCCGCAAGGCCCCCGAGCGCTTCCTCGGTGCGGTCCTCGCCAGCACTCGGGCCGGTCCCGACAGCGAGGCAGCCAAGAAAAACCGCTACGCCCTAAGGGAGCGGGTGCTCCAGGAGGGGGTGGGCTTCCTGCCCGAGGTCCTCCTCCCGGGCCACCTGGGGAAGACCACCCAGGCCCTGAGGCCCGAGGTGGTGGAGAAGGCGAGGGCCCTCATCCTAGAAGCCTCCCCCGAGGCCGTGGCGGAAAGCCTCGTGGCCCTGGCGGAAAGGCCCGACTCCACCCCCCTTCTCCCCAGGATGGAGGTGCCCGCCCTGGTCCTGGTGGGGGAGGAGGACACCCTCACCCCCCCGGAGGAAGCCAAGCGCATGTGGAAGGCCCTCCCCGACGCGCGCATGCTCATCCTGCCCGAGACCGGCCACCTTGCCAACCTGGAAAACCCCAAGGCCTTCCGCACCGCGCTTTTGGGCTTCCTCGCCGAGTTCTTTTAAAGCCGGAAGACGTCCTCGAGGGAGAGGCGGAGGCCCAGGCAGGGCACGTACACCTCCCCGCCCTCCTCCTTCACGAACCCCTCCGGGGTGAGGCGGTAAGCGATAAAACGGCGCCCCTCCGGATCCACTTCTCCAGGCTACATGACCCCCTTCACTCCTCCTTGGGCTGCCGGGCCATGAGGGCCTTGAGGGCCACCAAGGGGTCCAAGCCCTCGTGGGCCACCCGGTGGACCGCCTCGGCCACGGGGAGCTCCACCCCCCGCTCCTTCCCCCAGGCCAGCATGGCCTTCACCGCGTAGAGCCCCTCCACCACCCCCCGGACCTCGAGGGCCTCCCGGGCCACCCCCCGCACCAGGCTCTCCCCGGCCTGGCGGTTCCGGGAGTGGAGGCTGTAGGCCGTGGCCATGAGGTCCCCAAGGCCGGAAAGCCCGTAGAAGGTGGCCTCCTCGCCCCCCAGGGCGGTGCCGAAGCGGACCATCTCCCTAAGGCCCCGGGTGAGGAGGGCGGCCTTAGCGTTGTCCCCAAGCCTAAGCCCGTCCACCATCCCCGCCGCGAGGGCCAGGACGTTCTTCACCGCCCCTCCAAGCTCCACCCCCCGCCGGTCGCGGCTGGTGTAGACCCGAAAGGTGGGGCCGGCAAAGAGGGCCTGAGCCTTCCCTGCCCACTCCTCCGGCCCCGCCACTACGCTGGCCGTGGGGAGGAAGCGGGCCACCTCCTCCGCATGGTTGGGCCCGGAGAGGGCCACGGCAGGCCTTCCGGTGAGGGCCTCCACCACCTCCGCCGGCGTCCTCACCCCGCCCTCCTCGTAAAAAAGACCTTTGGTGGCGGAGACGTACCAGGGGGCCCGGGGAAGGGCGGCCAGCACCTCCTTCAGGGCCCTGGAGGGAATGGCCACCACCGCGAGGGCCGCCCCCTCCAGCGCCTCCTCGGGATCGGAGGTGGGGAAAAGGTAGGCGGGGAGAGCGACCCCCGGCAGGTAGTCCCGGTTCTCCCGCATGGCCCTCAGGGCCTCCGCCTGCTCCTTCCGGCGGGCCCAGAGGGCCGTGGGTACGCCCTGGCTGGCGAGGAGGACGCCCAGGGCCGTGCCCCAGGCCCCCGCCCCCAGAACCGCCACCCTCATAGGAGGAAGTGCACCTCCCAGGCCTCGTACCACGCGGCAAGGGCGAGGAGGTAAGCCCCAAGGTAAAAGGCGAGGAGAAGCCCTCTCAGCCCCCTCCGGTACCCCTTCCCCCTGGCCACCTGGGCCAGGAGGACAAGCCCCCCGAAGGTGACCAGGATGTAGGCCTGAAGCTCCAGGAGAAGGGTGGGGAGGTGGGCGAGGAAGGCCTTCCCCAGAAGGGCCGGGGAAAGGGCGAAGCCGAAGACGAGGTAGCGGACGGCGTTCAGAAGGAGGACGGGCACCCCCAGGAGGAGGGCGGGGACGAGCCCCGTGAGGAAGAGGCCCTGGCTGAAGTTCCAGTGGAAGATGGCCCCCGCGAGGACCGGAACTCCCTTCCCCACCGCCTCCCCCAGGCCCAAGACCTCGAGGGCCCCACCGAAGAGGTCCTGGAGGGCCCTGCCCAAGTCCGGCATCCGGTAGGCCAGAAGGGCACCCAAGGCGAAGAGGCCGTAGAGGAAGAGGTTGGCGAAGAGGTAGAGGCCCCTATAGGTCCGGAGGAGGGCCAAGGCCTCCTGGGCCCAGGCCCGGAAGGGGGTGGGCTGGAGGAGGAGGAGGGTCCAAACGAGGGTGAAGAGCAAGAACCCCCCTCCCGCAAGGGGGGTGAGGAGGTAGGCGGGCACCCCGAGCCCCTCCGGGCGGAAGTAGATCCGCCCTACCCTTTCTCCCTCCAGGACCACCACCACCTCCCCCACCTCCTCCCCGAGGGCCGCCGGGAAGGAGACCCGGCTACCCTCCACCTTGGGGCGGTCCAGGTTCACGGAAAGCCCCTTGGGGGGCGGGGGAAAGAGGGCGTAGCGCGAAAGAAGCCGCGGGGCCTCCTCGGGGGATGCCTGGAGGACCTCCTCCATCCTTGGGGAGAGCTCCCCCTTAAGCCACCGGGAAACGCCCTCCTTGGCCACCTCCTCCGGGGCGGCCAGGGCCAGGGAGAGGAGGGCAAAGAGGAAGAAGGGGCGCACGGCCTAGACCTCCTCCAGGGGGATCCCGGCCCGGCAAAGGGGGCAGGCCTCGGGAGGGTACTGGGGGGCCTCGAGGCGCGCCAGGGCCCGGAAGGGCACGCCAAAGGCCGCCCCTCCCCCGCTCCGGTCCACCAAGGCCCCCACCCCCACCAGCACTGCACCCCGCGCCTCCGCGGCCCGGATGGCCTTGCGGACGCTTTCTCCCGTGGTCACCACGTCCTCCACGGCCAGGAAGCGGTCTCCGGGGTTGACCAGGAGCCCCTTGCGGAGGGTCATGCCCCCTCGGCCGTCCTTCTCGGCGAAGAGGGCCCTGGCCCCAAGGGCCCTCGCCACCACAAAGGAAAGGACCACGCCCCCCATGGCCGGGCCGAGGACAAATTCCAGTCGTTCCTCCTCAAAGAGCTTGCCCAAGGCCTCCCCCACGGCTTCGGCGTAAAGGGGGTGCTGCAAAAGGGCCGCCGACTGGAGAAAGACGGGAGAGTGGAGGCCCGACCTCAGGAGGAAGTGGCCCTTAAGAAGGGCCCCTGTCCTCCGGTAGAGCTCCAAAACGTCCATCCTCCCTACTCTACCAAAGCCTCCAGAAGGGCCTCCGCCGCCTCCTTCGCCGCCTCCAGGTCAGGCCTTCCCCCGGGGTAAAAGAGGGCGCGGCTTGCGGCGAGGAGAAACCCCGGGCCCTTGAGGGGTCGCCCGCCTTGCGCCCCCACCCCGGGAAGTAGGAGAGGGGCCCTGGGCGCCGCCTGCCGCACCGCCCGCACCGCCGCCTCGTAGGTGGCCCCCACCACCATCCCCACCCGGCTCCACGCCCCTTCCCGGTAGGCCTCCCCCTCCCGGGCCAGGGCCTCCGCCAGGTGGAGGTAAAGGGGCCTCCCTCCCACCGGGAGGTCCTGGAGGAAGCCCGAACCCGGGTTCGTGGTCTTCACCAGGACGAAGACCGCTCCCCCGCTTTCCTGGGCGGCCCGGAAAAGGGGAAGGAGGGCGTCCAGGCCGAGATAGGGGTTCGCCGTGAGGGCGCTTCCCGGAAAACGCAGGAGGTAGGCCTCGGCGTAGGCCTCGGCCGTGGAGCCGATATCCCCCCGTTTGCCGTCAAAGATCACAGGGAGCCCCATGACCCGGGCGCCGCTCGCAAGCTCCAGCAAAAGCTCCAATCCCCGCGGCCCCAGGGCCTCAAAGAAGGCCAGCTGGAACTTCACCGCTCCAAGCCTAGGGGCCAAGGCCTCCATGAGGGCGAGGGCGTAGCGCCGGATGTGGGGGATGGGCTCCCTTCCGTGAAGCCTAGGCCTTGGGTCCACCCCGAGGACCAGGGGTGGCCGGAGGAGGGCCTCGAGGAAGTCCATGCCCCCCAATATAGCCTTGACGCGGGAGCCCCCGGGGGGTAGAGTGCTCGGGCAAGGAGGCGCTATGAGGAAATTGGGTTTTTGGGCCCTAGGCTTTTTGGTCCTGGCTGCCTGCCAGCAGCAGGCGAGCCTGACCCCCCAGAGCCTTTCGGGGGGCGGAACCTACATCGCCGTCCTCGAGCCCGGCCTTCCCAGCCCCGCCCGGGTAGCGGAGAAGCTTGCCGCCTTGGAACGGGCGCACGGCCTCACCATTCCCGCCGAGGATCGCCTCGAGGCCCTGGGGGCCGTCATCCTCCGCAACCTCTCCCCTGCCAAGGCCGAGCAGTTGGCCAAGGACCCCAGGGTGTACGCCCTAACCCCCGACCAGGAGGTCCGGGCCTACGGGGAGACCATCCCCTGGGGCGTGGAGCGCATCGGTGCCCCCACCACTACGGCCAAGGGCGCAGGGGTTTCCGTATACGTGGTGGACACGGGGATCAAGGTGGGCCACGAGGACCTCCCCAACCTCAAAGGGGGCTACGCCGTGGTCAAGTGCCGGGGCAGGTGCGCCGCCCCCTACGACGACGACAACGGCCACGGCACCCACGTGGCCGGCACGGCCGCCGCCGTGGCCAACGGCCTTGGGGTTCTGGGGGTGGCTCCCCAGGCCGAGCTCTGGGCCGTAAAGGTGCTCTCCGGCTCGGGCTCGGGCTCCACCAGCGGCATCGTCCAGGGGCTCAACTGGGTCATCGCCCACAACAACGGGGGCAAACCCAAGGTGGTGAACATGAGCCTAGGCGGAAGCGGCAGCGACGACCAGGACGGCCTTTACTGCCCCGCCACCCGCTCCACCAACGCCTTCCACAACGTCATCCAGAAGGCGGTGTGCGACTACCGGATCACCGTAGTGGTGGCCGCAGGAAACGAGGGGGACGACGCCCGCAACCACGTGCCCGCCGCCTACGACGAGGTCATCACCGTGAGCGCTACCAACAGCCAAAACGACTGGCCCTCCTGGTCCAACTACGGCCCAGACGTGGACCTGGCCGCTCCTGGGGTCTCCATCCTCTCCACCTGGAACGCCTCCTCCTCTAGCTACAACACCCTAAGCGGCACCTCCATGGCCACGCCCCACGTAGCGGGAGCGGCCGCCCTGGTCCTTTCCCGCTACCCCAGCTACACCCCCCTCCAGGTGAAGCAGGCCCTTCTCCAAAATGCCGAAAGCACCGCGGGCTGGACCAACACCTCCGGCCATCCCCACCCCGAGCCCTTCCTGAACGTGCGGGGCTTCTAATGGGGTAGAAAAAACGCACCCCCCCGAGTAGGGGGGGTGCGGCGCCAAAGAGGCAGGGCTTGAAAGCGCGAGAACGGGCTCTTGGCTCCTTAGAAAGGAGGTGATCCAGCCGCACCTTCCGGTACAGCTACCTTGTTACGACTTCGCCCCAGTCACGGGCCCTACCCTCGGCGCCTGCCCTAAGGCTCCCGGCGACTTCGGGTAGAACCCGCTCCCATGGCGTGACGGGCGGTGTGTACAAGGCCCGGGAACGTATTCACCGCGGCATGGCTGATCCGCGATTACTAGCGATTCCGGCTTCATGGGGTCGGGTTGCAGACCCCAATCCGAACTACGCCCGCCTTTTTGCGATTCGCTCCCCGTCACCAGGTCGCCTCGCTCTGTAGCGGGCATTGTAGCACGTGTGTCGCCCAGGCCGTAAGGGCCATGCTGACCAGACGTCGTCCCCTCCCTCCTCCTGCTTTCGCAGGCAGTCCCGTTAGAGTGCCCGGCCTAACCCGCTGGCAACTAACGGCAGGGGTTGCGCTCGTTGCGGGACTTAACCCAACATCTCACGACACGAGCTGACGACGGCCATGCAGCACCTGTGCTAGGGCTCCCCTCACAGGGCACCCCAGGCTTTCACCTGGGTCCCCTAGCATGTCAAGGCCTGGTAAGGTTCTTCGCGTTGCTTCGAATTAAACCACATGCTCCACCGCTTGTGCGGGCCCCCGTCAATTCCTTTGAGTTTCAGCCTTGCGGCCGTACTCCCCAGGCGGCGCGCTTAACGCGTTGGCTTCGGCCCCCAGATACCCCAGAGACCTAGCGCGCATCGTTTAGGGCGTGGACTACCCGGGTATCTAATCCGGTTTGCTCCCCACGCTTTCGCGCCTCAGCGTCACGAACGAGCCAGGTGGCTGCCTTCGCCATCGGCGTTCCTCCCGGTATCTGCGCATTTCACCGCTACTCCGGGAATTCCACCACCCCCTCCCGCCGTCTAGCCTGAGCGTATCCCACGCTCCCCCACAGTTGAGCCGTGGTCTTTCACATGGGACGCCCCAAGCCGCCTACACGCCCTTTACGCCCAGTAAATCCGGGTAACGCTCGCGCCCTCCGTATTACCGCGGCTGCTGGCACGGAGTTGGCCGGCGCTATTACCCCGGTACCGTCAGACCCCTCCACAGGGTTTTCGTCCCGGGTTCAGGAGTTTACACCCCGAAGGGCTTCCTCCTCCAAGCGGCGTCGCTCCGTCAGGCTTGCGCCCATTGCGGAAGATTCCTAACTGCTGCCTCCCGTAGGAGTGGGGCCCGTGTCTCAGTGCCCCTGTGGCCGGCCATCCTCTCAGACCGGCTACCCGTCGTCGCCTTGGTGGGCCTTTACCCCACCAACCAGCTGATGGGACGCGGGCCCATCCGGAAGCGGGCATCCACCCTTTGAACGTACCCCACAGGATACGTCCACATGGGGGATTAGCCCGAGTTTCCCCGGGTTGTCCCCCTCTTCCGGGTAGGTCACCCACGCGTTACTCACCCGTCCGCCGCTGACCGTGAGAAAACCCACGGCCCGCACGACTTGCATGTCTTAGGCACGCCGCCAGCGTTCACCCTGAGCCAGGATCAAACTCTCCAACAAAAACGCCTGCAAGGCGTTAGGTTCGCGTGCATTGCCCTGTTCCCG
>NZ_ATXJ01000014.1 GCF_000421625.1 Thermus islandicus DSM 21543
CCGGGGCAAGCGAAAGAAGCAAGCCCTCTTGGCCGTAGCCCACACACTTCCTCTCCTCCACGCTCGCTTCGTCCAAAAGCACAAAAGCCCGCAGAGGGCGGCGAAAGAGGCAAAAGGGGGATAAAATGAACCCAGGGATGCCCACAGGCGAAGCCACAAAGCTCTTTCTCGGCGTCCAAGCCCGCCTGGTCTTCCCTGACCCCAAGGACGAGAGGGCGGTCCTGGACCTGATGCGCCGCTTCTCCAGCGCGGTGAGGTTCGCCTACAACCGCCTCCTTGAAGGCAAGGACCGGAAGGAGGTCAAGCGGGCGGCCCCCTCTGCACTCTCTTCCGCCTCAACACCCGCTACGCCGACGGGGCCATTGAAAAAGCGCAGGCGGTTTTAGACTCCACCCTGGAGCTCGGAAGCGACCCCCGCAAGGTGGTCTTCGGCGGAAGAGGGCTCTTCGAGCAGCTGAAGCGCAAGCACTTCTCGGGCAAAGACCGGGAGCGGCTCAAGAGGGAGTGGAAGGAGAAGAGGCAAGGCCACCTCTACACCCAGGGGGACAAGGCCAAGGGGGGCAACCCTCACTTCAAGCTCCAGATAGAGGGCAGCGCCCTTTGGCTCCTCGTCCACCTCGGGGAAGAGAAGCGCTTCGCCCGGGCCCTGGTGAGGACCTCCCACCCCCAGCTCAAAGCCCTCCTGGAGAGGATTCACACGGGGCTCCCCTACAACACCGAGCTCACCCTGCGGGAAGGCAAGGTCTATGCCCACCTCTCCTGGCCCGAAGCCCTTCCCCCTCCCCTCCACACCAGAGCGAACGGGGTTCTCGGGATAGACGTGAACAGCGAGCCCTACCACCTAGCCCTCACCGTGGTCTCTCCTGATGGGAACCTCGTCCGCCACCTCACCCTCTCCCTGGAGGAGGTGGACCATGCTCCCAACAAGGGAGCTAAGGAACTCTTCCTCTGGAAGGTCGCCCACCAGGTGGTGGCCCTGGCGGAGGAGCACGGGGTGGGCCTCGCCACCGAGAGGCTCAAATACCTCAGGAAGTCCAAGAGGGGCGATGGCTCGGGGCGGAACTTCCGCAAGAAGCAGCACCGCTTCGCCTACCGCTCCCTCCTGGAGAAGATCCACTCCCTCGCCCAAAGGCGGGGCGTGGAGGTTCTAGAGGTGAACCCCCAGGACACCTCCACGATAGGAATGCTCAAGTACGCTCCCCAGCTTTCCCTCTCCAAGGACGTGGCCGCCGCTTTCGTCATCGGAAGGCGGGCCCTTGGCCTTGAGGAGAGGCTTCCCAAGGGGTACGAAGCCCTTCTCCAAGACGAATCCTTCCTCGCCCACGCCGAGGGGTTCTACCAGGACCGCCTTCAAGAGCTAGAGAAGCTCAAGAGGGCGGAGGGGAACCCCTACCTCAGGCGGAGGCTTTCCCGGGAGATGGGGAAGGCCAAAGCCGCCCTTTCCCTTCTTTCGAGCCTTCCTGGCCCCCGGAGGGGCCAGAAGGCAAGCTTTCAGGGTTCGCCAAGGAGCCGGAAGGGGTCTACCGACGGAAGGAGCGCTTTCGGCACCCATCCCTGGCGGGTCCTGAAAGTAGGCCTCGTCCTTCCTCTCCTTGGGCGCGAGGTGCCGCGAGATCTCTCGCCTCTCAAGCCCATCCTACACGGATCGTGGGAGAGGTGGGCCAGTCCCGAAAGGGCTGCCTTGCAGGCAGGCCGAGACCCTCATCCTGGTGGGGGGTCGGCGTGCAGAGACGTGCGCTTTGGCTAACCAGGAGACCCTGGCCCTGGTGCTTGGGGGACGGTCCGTGCCCGTGGAGGCCTGGCCCGAGTTCCGGGAGATCCGCCCGGGGAAGCTTAAGGACCTGCCAGATCCGGAGCGGGCCTTCCGGGAGGCCTTCCGGCCCCAAAGCCTAGAGGAGCGCTTCCTGGGAGGGGAGCGGTACCAAGACTTCCTGGACCGCGTCCTCGCCGCCTACCGGCGCCTCCTGGAGCGAACCTGGGACACCCTCCTCCTCGTGGCCCACGGGGGGGTGATCCGGGCCCTCCTCACCCACGCCCTCACCGGCAGGCCCGGCTTCCTGCCCCTCGAGGTCCACCCCTGTGGCCTCTCCGTCCTGGACCTGGGGGAGGAGGAAGCCCTCCTCCGGCTCCACAACCTCACCCCCTACGATCCCCTGCCCGAGGACCGCAGGAGCACCATGGAGGCCCTGTGGGAGGCGTACCGGCCCTGAGCCCTTACCGCCATACCCCTTTCTCCCGGAAGTAGCGCACCGCCCCCTCGTGGTAGGGTACCCTGCCTGCTCGGGAGCGGACTGCATTCTCCAGCGTGGTATCCCGGGCAGGAGCCACGGCGGCATGAAGCGTGGGCAGATTTTCAAAGATAGCCTTCACCATGGCGTAGGCCAAATCATCGGGGAGGCTCGCAGGGCATACGAAGACGTTCCAGAAAGTCACGGTGGGCGTGTCAAAACGGGTGTTGTAGATCGCCCTAGGGATCACGCCCGTGTCCACCACTCCCGGAAAGCGGCGCATGAGCACCTGGACCGGGGTGCTCTGAGGGGGAAGCGGCACAAGGGAGAGGCGCTTGCCCTTACGGGCAAGGCTTCCGGAAAGCTCCAAAAGGCTCCCTGTGGGAAGCCCGCCCGACCAAAAGAAGGCGTCCAGCGTCCCCTCCGAAAGCATCTGCGCGCTTTCCGCCACCCTTACCCGCTCCCACTTGCTGAAGTACGTACGGGGATCAAACCCGGGAACCGCAGCGCTCATCAAGATGCGGGCTTCATATTCGATAATCCCGCCCGGCACCTCGGTGGAAACTCGCTTACCCTTGAGGTCTTGGAGGACTCGGATGCCGCTGTCCTCAGTAGCGACCACATGAAAGTAGTTCGGATACATGGTGAAGAGGATTCGCACCGGAGATGGCTTTCCCTGGAAACGCTCTTCCCCCAAAAAAGCCATGAGGGCGGCGTCAGGAAGAACCGTGCCGCAGTAGTAGAGGTTGCGGTTAGGGTCAGTGCGATCCCGGAGAAGCAGCAGGTTCTCAATGGAGCCCCCGGACTGGATGGCCTGGGCCTGGGCAACCCCGCTCTTACTAAGGATCTCCGCTAGGGCAGTGCCATAGTAGAAGTACACTCCCCCTACGCCCCCGGTTCCGACGACCACCTGAGGTTTTTGCGCAACCCCTACACCGAGAAGTAAAAGCACAAGCGCCAAAGACCGCATCGGGTTCCTCCTTTGCGCTCAAGCTTAAGGGGATAGCCCCTTTCTGGCAAGCTCCCAACGCACCCTTCAAGTGCCAACGGTCAAGTCGGGGTTGCTCTGACTCCCACTCAAACTCGCACCTCTCGCATAAACCTTCGCCCCCTCTGCCCGGCGGCCCTAGGCCCAGAACGTGGAGCTCCTGGATCGCCACCTGAACCACCAGCTCGGACAGCTGCTTTCCCGCCAGGGAAACATCTTACGGGCCCCCGCCGCTCGCTCCCTGGCCTGCCGGCAGCTCCCCTCCCGCCGCGCCCCCACCCAGTGGGCTAGTAGGTAGGCCAGCAAGGAGAGCACCCGAAACCGGTGCGTCCCGGAGGGGCTTAGGGTCTCATTTCCTCCCAGCCCGGTCCAAGGCTTCCTGAGGCACCTTCTCGCCCTAGGGATGAGGACCCGGGTAGGCCGGGGTACCGATTGCGGAAGCGGGAGAGGGCGGAAGCCGGACTTGACCTTACTGTGCTGGGGTCTGGCCTTGGAGAAGCCTTTAGGGATTCCTGGACGTGGGGGTTGGCAAAAGGCCAAGAGGGTGCAAAGTAGGAACAGGGCCGCTTGGGTCATGGCACCCCTCATCCGACGGGATTCCGGCGGCCCCTTTCAGGTGGCCCAAGCGCACAAGCATGCCCCGGGTGCAGAAGTGCAAGTTTTGAGTACCCTTTTTTCCTTGACCCGAGCCCTCATAGCGGCCTACACCTTCATCCTGGTATCCCAGTCCCCCTGTCTGAACACGGTCCGAGAACGCCGTCCACCGAGTCCTGTGAAAGGCCGTCGCGCATGTCCTCCACGTGGAGCTATTCAGCGCACTTAGTGTGGCTGGGGACGAACGAGAAAGAAAGGCAACAAACCTTGTCAAGAGCCGAAACACTTCGCTAAACTTTGTCTCGCCCAATAAGGGGGTGAACGCCATGCGGCAAGTGGTTGTTTGGTTTTTGACCGTAACGGCGGCCTTGGCTCTGGCCCAACAGTCCCGGCCCGCCTCAGATCCCCAGGTTGTGGAAGCAGCTAGGAAGGAGGGACGCCTTATCATCTACTCTTCCACGGATCAGTCCAGCGCCCAGGCGCTTCTGGCTGACTTCCGCAAGCTTTACCCTTTTATTCAACTTGAGTACAACGACCTAGGTACCCAGGCCATCTACGACCGCTTTGTAAGCGAAACGGCTGCCGGGGCTCAAAGCGCTGATCTTCTTTGGTCCAGCGCTATGGAGCTCCAGGTAAAGCTGGCCACCGAGGGCTACGCCCTTCCCTATGACTCCCCGGAGGCCAAGAACTGGCCCGCCAACGCCCGCCTGGAGAACCTCGCCTACGGAACCACCCTCGAGCCCGAGGTGGTGGTCTACAACAAGCGCTTCCTCAAGCCCGAGGAGGTACCCACCACGAGGGAAGGCCTCGCGCGGCTTCTCCAGGAAGCGCGGATGCGGGGACGGGTGGCCACCTGGGACCCCGAACGGAGCGCCGTGGGCTTTACCTTCCTCAAGGCGGAGTACGACCGCTTCCCCGCCTTCCAGGACCTGGCCCGGGCCTTTGGCAAGGCCCAAGCCGGCCTCTACTCCTCCACCGGGGCCGCATTTGAGAAGGTCATCTCGGGCGAGCACTACCTGGCCTACGGCTTCTTCGGCTCCTACGCCCTCCTGAGGCAGCGCACGGTGAAGGACCTGGGGATCGCCTACCTTACGGACGGCACGGTCGCCATCCAACGGGTGGCCTTCATCAACAAGCGGGCGGCCCATCCCAACGCCGCCAAGCTCTTCCTGGACTATCTCCTCTCCCTCCGCGGTCAGAACCTCATGGCCTACACCGCCCTCATCTTTGCCCGCCGCGAATCGGTGGTGGGCGAGGCCACACCGCAGGCCCTCTACAAGGCGGTGGGCGGCAAGGACAAGGTGTACGCCATCCCGGTTGCCAGGGAGATTCTCAAGAACCTGGACCCCACGGAGAGGATGCGCTTCCTTACTTTCTGGCGGCAGGCCGTCCGGGGCCAGTAGGGACGGGGCATGGTGCAGAGGGTTTCTCGTGTCCTCTCTCTCCCCTGGCCGCTTCTCTTTCTTACCCTGGCGGTTGGGATCCTGGTTCTCGCCCCGATAGGGATCCTGGTCTACCAGAGCCTCCTTACCGCCCCTTTCTTCGCTCCGGCCAAGCGCTTCGCCCTCGAGGCCTACCGCTACGTCCTCCACGATCCCTACTTCCTCGAGGCCCTCAAGAACTCCTCCCTGATCGGCCTGGGGATGGTCGGGATCGCCGTACCCCTGGGGAGCCTCTTCGCCTTCCTGGTCACCAAGACCGACCTCCCCTTCGCCCGGCTCTTTGAGCTCTTGCTTCTCGCCCCCATCTTCATCTCCGCCATCATCCTGGGCATCGGCTTCATCGTGGCCTTCGGGCCCTCGGGGGTCGTTGCCGGCTGGGTGGAATCCCTCTTCGGCCGGGTGCCCTGGACCATCTACACCCTCCCGGCCATCGCCGTGATCGCGGGGCTCACCCACGTGCCCTACGTCTACCTCTACGTGGCGAGCACCATCCAGAACGTGGACGCCTCCCTCGAGGAAGCCGCCAGGGTCACAGGGGCTAGGCCCTACCAGGTGGCCCTTTCCGTCACCCTTCCCCTGGTGCGCCCTGCTTTGGTCTACAGCGGGGCCCTTATGCTTCTTCTCGGCTTTGAGCTGTTCGGCCTCCCCCTGGTCCTGGGGGACGCCAAGGGGATCCTGGTGGTCACCACCTACCTCTACCGTCTCACCGCCATCATCGGAACCTCGGCCTACCACCTCATGGCGGCGGTGAGCGTCCTCATCGTCCTCATCGCCTTCACCCTGGTGCTCCTGCAGCGCTACCTGGTGGGGCGCATGGAGGGGCGGTACGTGGCCATCGGGGCCCGGGGGTACCGCACCGAGAGGCTCCCCTTGGGGCGGCTTCGCTACCTGTGGGCCCTCCTCCTCGCCGTCTATCTCCTGGTCGCCGTGGTCCTTCCCGTGCTCGGGGTCGTGTTCCGCAGCCTGGTCACGAGCTGGGGTCCGGGTGTGGACCTGCGGGAGGTGTTCACCCTGGGGCACTACGCCGAGGTCTTCCAGCTCCCCAACCTGAGCCGGGCGGTGACCAACACCCTCTGGGTGGCCACCTTCGGGGGCATCCTGGCCCTGGCCTTTTACCTCCTCGTGGCCCTGGGCATCCAGCGGGGCAAGGGCTTTGGGCGCGTGCTGGACTACCTGGCCGGCCTCCCCCGGGCGGTGCCCGGCCTCATCCTGGGGCTCGCCTTCCTTTGGATCTTCCTCTTCTTCAAACCCATCGCTCCCTGGCGCAACACCCTCTTCGCCCTCCTCTTGGCCTACACGGTGGTCTGGATGCCCTACGGGGTGAGGCTCCTCACGGCCGCCCTCCTTCAGGTGGGCCGGGAGGTGGAGGAGGCGGCCAGGATCGCCGGGGCCTCCCCCACCCGGGCCTTCCTCCACGGCACCCTCCCCCTCCTCAAGGGGGGAATCCTCACCGCCTGGTTCCTGCTCTTCATCCAGTTCGTGCGGGAGTACTCCACCGGGGTCTACCTGATGACGGCGGGCACCGAGGTACTGGGGGCCCAGATCGTGGCCCTGTGGGGCACCGGGGCGGTGGACGTCATCGCCGCCCTTTCCAGCCTGCAGGTCCTCATCGTGAGCGGCGTCTTCCTCCTGGCGAGCCGGCTTGGGGTGAGGCCCCAAGGGCTTTGAGGGGTAAACCCATGGCCCACAGAACGCCTGAGGAGCAAGAGGCCGCGACCGCTTCGGCGGAAGCGCTTAGGGTGGAGGCCCTCGAGGTGCGCCTCGGGGAGAGCCTCGTCCTCAAGGGCGTGGACTTGGCCGTAGCGCCCGGGGAGATCCTGGCCCTCCTGGGGCCTTCGGGCTCGGGCAAGACCACCCTCCTCCGGGCGGTGGCGGGGCTGGTGCGCCCCTCCGGGGGGAGGATCCTCCTCGGCAAGGAGGTGTTCTTTGATGGGAGGAAGGGGGTGTTCCTGCCCCCGGAGCGGCGGAACCTGGGCCTCGTCTTCCAGTCCTACGCCCTCTGGCCCCACCGCACCGTCTACGAGAACGTGGCCTACGGTCTAAGGCTCCGGAAGGTGCCGGAAAGGGAGGTGCGGGAGCGGGTGCTTGCCCTTTTGGACCGGTTGGGGCTCACGGGGCTTGAGCGCCGCTACCCGGGAGCCCTCTCCGGGGGGCAGCAGCAGCGGGTTTCCCTGGCGCGGGCCTTGGCCTACGACCCCAAGCTCCTCCTCCTGGACGAGCCCCTTTCCAACCTGGACGCCAAGCTCCGCGACCAAGCCCGCGTGTGGCTTAGGGAAACCCTGAAGGCCACGGGCAAGGCCGCCCTCTTCGTGACCCATGACCAGGGAGAGGCCATGGCCATCGCCGACCGCATCGCCCTCCTGAACGAGGGTCGGATGGAGCAGGTGGGCACCCCGGAGGAGCTTTACCGCAACCCGAAGACCCTCTTCGTGGCGGACTTCCTGGGCAACCCCAACGTGGTGGAAGTCCTGGTGGTGGGCCTCGAGGGACCCCTGGCCCGCCTGGAGCTTGCGGGCTTCCCCTTGCGGGCCCGGGCCATGGGAACCCTGGTCCCGGGAAGGCTCGCCAAGCTCGTCCTTCGGCCCGAGGCCCTGCGCCCGGCGGGAGCAGGAGAGGTGAACGCCTTGGAAGGCGCCCTGGCCCATAGCCTCTACCTGGGAAGCCACTATGAGCATTGGGTGCGGGCCGGGGACGCCATGCTCCGCTTCTCCAGCCCGCTTCCCCTGGGCGAGGCCCGGGTGCGGCTCGCCGTGGACCCGGAATCCGCCCTGGTCTACCCCGGGTAAGCCGCGCATAATGCGCTTGTGGCCCGGGCAATTTGGCTTCCGGTGCTGGCGCTGGCCTTCGGCCTTTGGCTGGGGATGGGCCTCGAGGCCCACCGCCACCTCGTGGCCTCAGCCCTGGAGGAAGCGGAGGCCCTGGCGGAGGCGGCGGCTAAGCTTTCCCACCCTGAGGTCCTTTCACGGCTGGGGGTGCGGCTCACGGCGCGCCCTAGGGAGGCCGCCCCCCTTTGGGGCGAGAGGGCCTCAGGGGCGGAGGTGACGACCCGGGGCATCCTGATCTGGGCGGCGCACCCCCGGCCCGGAGGAAGCCTGGAGGTGGCGCGGGTTTACCCTTTCTTTCTGCCCTCCCCTCTCCTTCCCCTAGGCCTTGCCCTCCTGGCCTGCCTTTGGGCCTGGATAAGGTCCGAGGGCGACGTCCGCCGGGCGCTGGGGGCGCCCTTTAACGAAGCAAGGGAGCGGCTCGCCGACCTGACCGCGGCCTTCGCCAGCCTCGAGGAGGGGGTGGCCGTGCTCAAGGGGCAAGAGGTGGTCCTCCTCAACCCCAAGGGGCTGGCCCTTTTGGGCCTACCGCCCGGGGCCCTGCCCCCTCTTCCCTTGCGCCGGGTGTGGCCTGCCCTGGCGGACCACCTGGAGGAGGGCGAGGCCTACCTGCCCCTGCCCACGGGCCGGCCGGGGCGGGTCCGGCTCCTCGGGTTCGGGAACCGGCGGATCGCCGTCTTTCAGGAGCAGGCCGAGCTTTTGCGCCTGGCGGAGGAGCTCACCCAAAGCCGCCGCCACCTGGAGCTCCTAAGGGCCCAGGCCCACGAGTTTCAAAACCTCCTCCACGTCCTCGGTGGGCTCCTGGAGCTCGGTCGGGCGGAGGAAGCCCTGCACCTCGTCCAAGGGGAGCTCGCGGCCGAGAAGGAGCTGGAAAGCCTCCTCCGCAGGGTGGAGGTGCCCCTGGTGGCCGCCCTGCTCCTCGGCAAGGTGCGCCGGACGCGGGAGCGGGGCCTCGGCTTCCGCCTCGAGGGAAGGCTCCCCGCTCGCTTCGCCCCTATGGGCGAAAGCCTGGCCAGCATCCTCGGCCACCTCCTGGAAAACGCCCTCGAGGCGGCCCAAAGTGAGGTGGGCCTCCGTTTCCTAGAGGGGGAAAGGCTATGGGTGGAGGTCCTTGACGACGGACCCGGCCTTCCCGAGGGGAAGGAAGCCCCTTTCCTCCCCGGGGCGAGCGGCCGGGGCGCGGGTCGGGGGTACGGCCTCGCCTTGGCCCGGGCCCAGGCGCGGGCCCTGGGGGGCGAGGTGGGCTACCATAGGAGGGAGGGATGGACGGTTTTTTGGCTGAGCCTGCCCGAGCCCTCATCGTGGAGGACGACCAGCGGATAGCCAACCTCCATCGGGCCTTTCTAGAGGAGGAGGGGCTCGGCGTGGTGGGGATCGCGGGAAGCCTTCGAGAGGCCTGGGCCCTCCTAGAAGAAGGCCCCGATCTGGTTCTCCTGGACCTCTATCTCCCTGACGGCCACGGACTGGAGCTCCTACCGGCCCTGCAGGGGATTTATACCGTGGTCATCACCGCCGCCAAGGACGTGCCCACGGTGGAGCGGGCCCTCTTGGGTGGGGCCATGGACTACCTGGTGAAGCCTTTCGGGCGCTCCCGGATCAGGGAGGCCTTGATCCGGTTCCGCGCTTTCCAAAACCTCAAGGGCAAGAAGGAGATCTCCCAGGCGGACGTGGACCGCCTTCTGGGACGCAGGCAGGCCCCCAAAGGTCTAGACCCCCTGACCCTGGGGCAGGTCCTCGCCATCCTCCGGGGAGGCGTCGCCCTCACCGTGGAGGAGGTGGCAGAGGCTCTGGGCCTTTCCCGGGTCACTGCGTGGCGCTACCTGGAGACTCTCCGCCAAGAGGGTTGGCTGCAGGCCGAGGTACGTCATGGGAAACCAGGTAGGCCTTCCCGGGCCTACCGCCTAGAAGTCCCTGGGGGCGGTTGATGAAGCCTAGCGCTCCGGGTACCGCGTTCCCGCCCTGGCCCCCCGCAACGCCGGCGAGCGCCTCTCGCCCGGCCTCGGGACACGCTGGCAGGAAAAGCACTGCCCGCCAGCCGGCCCCAATTCCAGGTGAACTCCCACTGCCCCTTCCCCGCCCTCTTCCACCCCACCCGGCGACGATGTTGCAGCCCCAGAGATAGAGGCCAACTTGGGTTAATCTGTGGGCGTGCACGTGCGCGCAGGCGAGCTGACCTTCACTGGCCCCCATACCTTCTTTAAGGCCCCCTATCTTCCCCTAGAGGCCACCTGGGAGGCCGATGTGGCCCTCTTGGGCCTACCCTACGACTTCGCCGTGGGCTTTCGGCCAGGCGCCCGCTTCGCCCCGAGCGCCATCCGGGAGGCCAGCGCCCGCTACGCCTTCCATCCAGATGAGGGCTTTTTCGATCCGGGACGGGGTGTGCGTCTCCGTGGAGCTCGGGTGGTGGACGCTGGGGACGTAGACCCGGCCCAGTTGGAGTACCAGGAAAGCTTTCGCCGCATCACCGAGGCCGCCCGGGCTCTCCGGAGCAGGGTTCGCCTCCCCGTCTTCGTGGGGGGCGACCACTCCGTCACCCTGCCGGTGCTGCGTGCGTACACGGACGAGCCTTTCTTCATCGTCCAGTTGGACGCCCATCTGGACTTCAGCGACCAACGGAACGGAACCCGCTACTCCAACTCCAGCCCCTTCCGCAGGGCGGTGGAGGAACTCCCGGGCCTCCAGGGGATCACCTGCATCGGCCTCCGCGGCCTTCGCATGAGCCCTGAGGCCTACCGAGCGGCCAAGGACCGGGGCCACATTCTGGTTTCGGCCCAGGCAGTCCGTCGGGACGTAGAGGCCGTAAAGCGGCTCCTTCCCCAGGGTGAACGGGTGTATGTAAGCTTCGACGTGGACGTGCTCGATCCCGCCCTGCTGCCTGGGACCAGCAGCCCCGAGGTGGAGGGGTTGAGCTACAGCGAAGCCCTTGCCCTTTTGGAGGGGGTGGTAGACCGGAATGAGCTCATCGGTGTGGACCTAGTCGAGCTGGCCCCCAACCTGGACCCCACTGGCCTATCCTCCTTGGTGGCCGCGCGGCTACTGGCTGACCTCCTCGCCCTCTGGTGGGACAGGGCCTCACGCTAAGGGGCCCACTGCTGCCTCTACCTCGGCTAGGAGATCGCCGCTGAAAAGCAAGGCGTGGACCCGGGCGTGGTCCGGGGCCAGGAAGCGGTCCTCCGTGAGGGGCGGGATTATTTCCCGCAGGGCCTGGCGGGCCGCCTCCACCCCCTTTCCCGCCCGGAGGGGCCGGTGGTACTCCAAGGCTTCCAGGGCTACCCGGACCTCTATGGCCAGGACGTGGCGCAGGTTCTCCAGGACCATGCGGGCGTGGCGGGCAGCCGTGGTGCCCATGGAGACGTGGTCCTCCTGGTTGGCGCTGGTGGGGATGGAGTCCACGCTGGCCGGGTGGGCCAGCACCTTGTTTTCGGAGACCAGGCTGGCTGCGGTGTATTGGCTGATCATGAGGCCAGAGTGGAGCCCCCCCTGGGCCGCCAGGAAGGCGGGCAGGCCGGAGAAGGCCGGGTCCAGCATCTTTTCCGTCCGCCGCTCGCTGATACTGGCCAGCTCCGCCAGGGCTATCTTGGCGTAGTCCATGGCCAGGGCCACAGGTTGCCCGTGGAAGTTGCCGGCGGAGAGCACCAGGTCCTCCTCCGGGAAGAGGAGGGGGTTGTCCGTTACGGCGTTGGCCTCCCGGAGCAGCACCTCCAAGGCGTGCTCCAGCGCATCGCGGCTGGCACCGTGGACCTGCGGGGCGGCGCGGAAGCTGTAGGGGTCTTGAACCTTAGGGCAGTTCTCGTGGGAGCGCATGATCTCGCTGCCCTGGCAGAGCTTCAGCACGTTCTCCCCCACGCGCGCCGCCCCAGGGTGTGGGCGCAAGCGGAACACCTGGGGAAAGAAGGGCCGCAGCGAACCCTTGATGGCCTCTAGGCTCATGGCTAGGGCCACGTCCGCCACCTTGACCGCCCTCAAGGCATCGGCCAGGCTCAGAAGCCCAAGGGCGGTCATGGCCTGGGTGCCGTTGATGAGGGCCAGCCCCTCCTTGGCCTCGAGCTGGATAGGGAAGAGCCCTGCTCGGCGCAAAGCCTCCCCGCCTGGGAGTACCTCCCCGCCGTACTCGGCAAACCCTTCCCCGAGGAGGGGTAAGGCCAGGTGGGCCAAAGGCGCCAGGTCCCCGCTGGCCCCCACCGAGCCCTGGGCAGGAACCACGGGGTGAACCCCCCGGTTCAGCATCTCCAAGAGGAGCTCCACCACCTCGGGGCGCACCCCGCTGTGCCCCAGGGCCAGGCTCTGAGCCCGTAGGAGAAGCATGGCTCGGACCACGTCCCGGGGCAGGTTTTCCCCGACCCCCATGGCGTGGGAGAGGAGGAGGTTGCGCTGCAAGGACCGGGCCTCTGAGGGGGGAATCCGCACCTGGGCCAGGCGGCCGAAGCCCGTGGTGACGCCGTAGACCCTCCGCCCCTCCCGCAGGAGGCGCTCCACGTAGGCCCGGCACCGCTCCAGCCGCTCCCGCGCCCCTTGGGCCAGCCCCACGGTCCGTCCGTCCCGGGCCACGGCCAGGATGCTGCCCAGGTTCAGGAGCTCGCCCACTAGAACCATACCCGCTCCCCTCCGATGTAGACCGCAAGGGGCGGATGCTCGCCGAAGCGGTAGATGGGATCCAAGGGCGGCGCCTGTAGGGCTACAAAGTCGGCCACGGCCCCCGGCTCGAGCCTTCCCAGCTCCGGACGGCCCAGGGCCAGAGCAGCGTGGGCGGTGTGGGCCACCAAGGCCTCTTCCGCACTCAACCCTACCACGTGCACCGCCAGGGCCATGGTGAGCCAGGGGTTGAGGAGGGGGCTCGTGCCCGGGTTGTGGTCGCTGGCCAGCGCCACCCTTACCCCGGCCTGGCGCAGAAGAGCGGCTTGGGGGAGGGGTTTTTTCAGGGAGAGCGCAGCCCCGGGCAGGAGAACCGCCACCACCCCCGCCTCTGCCAAGGAGGAGAGATCCTCCAGCGTGGCCATCTCCAGGTGGTCTGCAGAAAGGGCCTGAAGGCGTGCGGCCAGCTGGGAGGCTCCGGTCCGGGCGATCTGTTCCGCGTGGAGCCTCACCCTCAGGCCGTGGCCCTTAGCGCTGCTCAAAAGGACCTCTGCCTCCTCCACGGTGAAGGCTCCCTGGTCACAGAACACATCGGCCATGAGGGCCAGGTGCTCCCGGGCCACCTGGGGGAGAACCTCCTCCACCAGCGCCCGCACGTAGGCCTTCCGCGTCCACCCTCGGGGCACCGCGTGGGCTAGCAGGGTGGCGAAGACCCGCTGCGGCACCCTCTCCTCTAGCCGGCGGATGAGCCTGAGGAGCCGCAGCTCCGCCTCGGGCTCAAGCCCGTAGCCGCTCTTAATCTCCAGGGAGGTTACCCCGTGGGTCAATAGGCTCCTGGCCCGCGCCTGGACCGAGGACAAGAGCGCCTCATCTTCGGCTTGAACCGTGGCCCGGACGGTCTCGTAGATGCCCCCCCCGGCCTGGAGGATGGCCTCGTAGGGCTCCCCCAGCGAACGGCGCAGGAACTCCTCGTAGCGGTCGCCCGCGTAGATCAGGTGGGTGTGGGGGTCCACCAAGCCCGGGACCACGCTGGCCCCAGCGAGGTCCTCCTGGGGCCAGGAGGCGAAGGCCTCGGGAAGCTCGCCCTCCGGCCCCACCCACGCCACCCGTCCCTCCCGCACGGCCAGGGCCGCTCCCCGGTAGCGGGCGAAGGGGGAAAGAAGCTCGCGGATGCCCCGAAAAACCTTCACGGCTCTTCCCAACCGCAGAGGTCTACCCCCCGCTCCCTGGCGACCCGCTTGGCCTTCTCGTAGCCGGCATGGGCGTGGCGCATGATCCCGGTTCCGGGGTCGTTGGTGAGGACCCGTTCCAAGCGGAAGCCGGCCTCCTCGCTGCCGTCGGCCACCACCACCTGGCCCGCGTGCAGGCTGTAGCCCATGCCCACTCCTCCCCCGTGGTGGAAGCTCACCCACCCGGCCCCAGAAACGGCATTGAGGGCGAAGTTGAGAAGGGGCCAGTCCGCGATGGCATCCGATCCGTCCCGCATGGCCTCGGTTTCGCGGAAGGGGCTGGCCACGCTCCCGGCGTCGAGGTGATCCCGGCCGATGACAATGGGGGCCTTGAGTTCCCCCTTCCGCACCATCTCGTTGAACCGGAGCCCCGCCTTATCCCGTTCCCCGTAGCCCAGCCAGCAGATGCGGGCCGGGAGCCCCTGGAAACGGAACCGCTTAACCCCTTCCGTGAGCCACCGCTTCAGGCCCTCGTCCTCCGGAAACAGCTCCAGTACAGCCCGGTCGGTGCGGTAGATGTCCTCGGGATCGCCGGAGAGGGCCACCCAGCGGAAAGGACCCTTGCCCTCGCAGAAGAGATCCCGAATAAAGGCAGGGACAAAGCCCGGATAGCTGAAGGCGTCGGCGAAGCCGCCCAACTTGGCCATCGCCCTCAGGTTGTTGCCGTAATCGAAGGCCACCGCTCCCCGGCGCTGCATCTCCACGATGGCCTGGCAGTGGCGGGCCATGGCCTCGAGGGCCCGGGCCTTGTACCCCTCGGGATCCTTCTGCCGCAGCTCCCCGGGGTCCTCGTCCGCCTTCAGGGGCGGGACGTAGCCGTAGAGGGGATCGTGGGCCGAGGTCTGGTCTGTGACCAAGTCGGGGGTGAAGCCGAGGCGGACCATCTCCGGCAGCACCTCGGCAGCGTTTCCCAAAAGGCCGATGGAAAGGGCCCTGCCCTGCCTCCGTGCCTCCTCCGCCCAACGGAGGGCTTCCTCGAGGCTGGCCGTCCAGGTGTCCAGGTAGCCCGTTTCCAGGCGGCGGCGGATCCGCCCGGGGTCCACCTCCACGACGAGGGCCACGCCCTCGTTCAGGGTCACGGCCAAAGGCTGGGCCCCGCCCATCCCCCCCAGGCCAGCGGTCACGGTCACGGTACCGCGCAGGCTGCCGCCAAAGTGCTTTCGGGCTGCCGCCAGAAAGGTCTCGTACGTGCCTTGCAGGATGCCCTGGGTGCCGATGTAGATCCAGCTTCCCGCCGTCATCTGGCCGTACATGAGGAGGCCTTGCCTCTCCAGCTCGTCGAAGACCTCCCACGTGGCCCAGCGCGGGACCAGGTTAGAGTTGGCGATGATCACCCGTGGAGCCAGCTCGTGGGTGCGAAAAACCCCCACGGCCCGACCCGACTGCACCAGAAGGGTTTCCTCGTTCTCCAAGCGGTCCAAGACGCGAACGATGCGGTCGAAATCCTCCCAGCTCCGGGCCGCCTTTCCCCGCCCCCCGTACACGATGAGCTCCTCTGGCTTCTCGGCGACCTCGGGATCCAGGTTGTTCATCAACATCCGCTTGGCCGCTTCCTGAATCCAGCCTTTAGCCGTACGGTCACTGCCTCTCGGCGCGCGCACCAACCGACGCATACGTCTTCTCTACCCCCCTATGTACGCTTCCAAAACCCGCGGATGCCGCCTTAGCTCCCCCGCAGGCCCCTGGAGGGCCACCCGGCCCAGCTCCATGACATAGCCGCGTTGGGCGTACACAAGTGCCTTGCGGGCGTTCTGCTCCACCATGAGGATGCCCATCCCCTCCCGGTGGAGGTGGGCAAGGGTGCTGAAGACCTGGGCCACCATTTTGGGCATCAGCCCCCATGAGGGCTCGTCCACGAGCAGCAGCCTGGGCCGGGACACCAGCGCCCTCCCCAAGGCCAGAAGCTGTTGCTCCCCCCCGGAAAGGGTGCCCGCCAGCTGCCGCCGCCGCTCGGCCAGCAGGGGAAGGATGGCGTATACCCGGTCCAGCCCTTCCCGGAGGGCCTGCCTGCCCAGGCGGTAACCGCCCAGCCGGAGGTTCTCCTCCACCGTGAGGTCGGCGAAGACGCCGCGCCCCTCGGGCACATACCCGATACCCAGGGCGCTCCGGTGCCAGGGGGGAAGGCGATCCAGGCGCATCCCCTGCCAGAGGATCTTCCCCGAGGTTTGCGCCAGGCCCATGATCCCTCGCAGGAGGGAGGTCTTCCCCGCCCCGTTGGCGCCGATCACCGCCACCCACTCCCCAGGAGCCACCTGAAGGTCCACGCCGGCCACGGCTTGGACCATTCCGTAGTGCACGGAAACGCCCTCAAGCTGGAGCATCCTCTTCCCCCAAATACACCTGAATCACCCGGGGATCCGAGCGCACGGCGTCAGGCCCGCCCTGGGCGATGACCGTACCCCGGTCCAGCACCAGGGCCCGGTCGCAGACCGGCAGGGCCAGGTGCACGTGGTGTTCCACCAAGACCACAGCGATGCGTCCCCTTAAGGCGGTCACCACCCCCAGCACCTCCTCCGCTTCCTTGAAGGTAAGGCCCGCCAGCGGCTCGTCCAAGAGCAGAACCTTGGGTTCCAGGGCCAGGGCCCGGGCCACCTCCAGCCGCTTCAAAACCCCTAGCGGCACCTGGGATACGTTCCTATGGGCGAAGTCTGCGATCCCCACCTGCTCCAGCAGGGCCAGGGCCTTGGCCTGCCGCTCCGGGGTCGCCAGCCTGCCGAGGGGCAGGAGCCTGCGGAAGCTGTCCCTGGCCAAGGCCACAAGGACGTTCTCCAAGGCGGTCAAGGAGCGGAAGGGCTGGACGATCTGGAAGGTCCTGGCGAGGCCCAACTGAGCGCGCCGGTAGGCGGGCAGGTGGGTGACCTCACGCCCCTCCAGGTAGACCTGGCCTTCCGAGGGGGGGATGGTCCCCGCCAGGAGGTTGAAGAGGGTGGTCTTGCCCGCGCCGTTCGGGCCGAAAAGGCCCAAGACCTCCCCCTGGCGGACCTGGATGTCTACCCGGTTTACCGCGACGAGTCCCCCGAAGCGCCGGGTTAAGCCACGCCCTTCCAGCAAGGTCACGAGACCCTCCCCAAGATCCCCTGGGGGCGGTACCGCATGACCAAGGCCAGGAGGAGGCCATAAAGGACGGCCTGGTAGTCGTGAACGAAGGCGAAGGCTTGGGCGAAGCCCCCGAGGAGGAAGGCACCGAGAATGGGTCCCCAGAGACCCCCCATTCCGCCGACCACCAGCATGGCGATCAGCGTTACGGAAAGCGGAAACCCGAAGTCCTCGGGCCGCAGGGTACCGATGTAAGCCGCGTAGAACACGCCAGCCACCCCTGCTAGGCCGGTGGCCAAGGCGAAGGCCACCAGCTTGAACCGGGCCACGCTGAGGCCAAGCGCTTCGGCCGCCACCTCCGAGTCGCGCAAGGCCACGAGGGCGTAGCCGCTTTCCGAGTTTCGGACCCGTTCATGAATGAAGACGACAAGACCGAAGGCTACCAGAAGGGCGAGCAAGTAGGTGCTGGGAGCCATGCTTCGCGGGATGCCGCTCAAGCCGTAGGCTCCACCGAAGTAGGGGGTGTAGAGGAAGGCAGCCACCACGGCGAAGTTGAAGGCGATGGTGGCGATGGCCAAGTAGTCCCCCCGCAGGCGGAGGCTGACCGCTCCCAACACCAGGCCCAGGGCCATGGCGGCTACCGCCCCGGCCACAAGGGCTAAAAGAAAGGGGGCTCCCGCCTTCAGCAGGGTGCCCCCCACATAGGCCCCGATCCCGAAGAAGGCCGCGTGTCCCAGGTTGACCTGACCGGCGAGCCCAACCACCAAGTTGAGGGAAAGGGTCAGGAGGGCATAGATCAGCAGGAGCTGGAGGATGGTAACCACGTACATGCCCGCACCTCCTTTACCGCCTTGCCCGGCTGAAGAGCCCGTGAGGCCGAAAGAGGAGCACCAGGATCAGAGCCACGAAGGCCACGCCCTCCGGCGGAAAGCGGTGGCCCAGGTAGGCCACTGCCAGCGACTCCAAAAGACCCAGAAGCAGGGCGGCAGCCACCGTGCCCCAGAGGTTTCCCAGCCCACCCAGGACCACGATGGCCAGGCCCTTGTAGGCCAGCACCGCCCCCATGGTGGGGTAAACCTGGTTGTAGTAGGCGCCCACCAGCACCCCGGCCAAGCCCGCCAGGAGCGAGGCGGCCAAAAAGGCCAAGCGGCTCATCAGGGGAAGGTCCACCCCCAAGGCGGCCGCGGTCTGGGCGTCCTGGGCCATGGCGCGCCAGCCCAGGCCCAAGCGGGTCTGCTCCACGAGGAAGTAGACCCCGAGCAGCAGGACCGCCGTTGCCCCCACCACGACCAGCTGGGGTGCGGTGAGCATGCCTACCACGGGGGTGGGCGCCAGGACGGGAAGGCTTTGCTGGTAGGGCCCGAAGAGGATGCGCAGGAGATCGCCCACGGCCAGGAAAAGGCCTATGGAGCCGATGAGGGCCACGTGGGGCGGACGGGACAGGAGGGGCCGGTAGAACCACGTCTCCAGAAAGAGGCCGAGGAGGGCCGCCGCCACGGCGCCCGTGCCCAGGGCCAGCCCGAAGCTCCCCGTCTTTTGGAAGGCCCACCACCCAGCGTAGGCCCCGACCGCGTAAACCCCCGCATGGGCCACGTGGAGCACCCGGAGAAGACCGTAGACCAGCGTGAGCCCCAGGGCCGTGAGCGCATAGATGGAACCCACCGCCAGCCCATCGCCCAAGAGAGCCGTCAGCGTGAAAAGGTCCAAGGTTCCCCCTTAGGGTTTCAGGAGGGTCAGGTCGGTTACGTTGAGGAAGCGGCGAAACTGGCCGTTTTTGACCACCTGGACGGTGGCCGACTTGACGGGGTCGCCCTGGCTGGTGAAGAAGAAGATCTTGCCCACGGCGGTCTCAAGGTTGATAAGCCCCAGGAGCCCGCGACGCAGGGCCGTCCCGTCAAGGCCTCCGGCTCGCTGAGCCGCTTGGGCCATCACCTTCAAAGCCGCGTACCCAGAGGCCCCTACCATGTCCGCGGGGAGGCCCGTCCGCTCCTGGTACTTGCGAAGAAAGCCCCGGACCTCGGGGCTCTGGCTGTCCCGGTCCAGGGTGGTGGTGATGTACACCCCTTCGGCTGCCGGGCCCGCCAGCTCGATGAACTTGGGCGAGTCGTAGCCCTCCTGCCCAATGATTGGGATGTCCAGCCCGAGGGACCTGGCCTGGCGCACCAGGTTGGCGGCCTCGGCGTAGTAACCGCTGGCGTAGACCGCCTGGGCACCGCTGGCCTTGAGCCGGGCAAGAAGAGGGGAGAAGTTCTGGTTCCCGGGGGGGTACACCTCACTGAAGACCACCTCGAGGCCCAGCTTGGCCGCCTGGTCCCTAAACCCCTGCTCCAGGGAGCGGCCGAAGTCGTTCTGGATGCTCAGGATGGCCACCCGCTTGGCCCCCAGGCGATGGGCCAGAAAAGCCCCCACCCGTCCCTGGACGGGCCCGAGGAGGCCCATGCGAAAGGCGTAAGGTTTCCCGTGGGTGATGTCGGGATGCACCGCGTAAGCCGCGATGAAGGGCACCTGAGCCTCGTTGGCCACCGGGCTTGCGGCCAGGCTGGCCCCGCTGTAGGACCCGCCGATGATAAAGGCCACCTTGTCCAGCTCGATCAGCCGCCGGGCAAAGTTCACGGCAAGGCGGGGGTCGGCCTGGTCGTCGTAGACCACCAACTCGATCTTGCGCCCGAGAAGGCCCCCAGAGGCGTTGATCTCGTCGGCGGCAATCTGAATGCCCGAGAGGACGCTCTTGCCGTCCGCCGCCGCCGGACCCGAGAGGGGCGCGAGCACCCCCACCTTGATCCCCTGGGCCAACGCCGCGCCCAAAAGCCAGAACAGCACGAACCCAACTCGCCTCATTCCTGCACCTCCCTTTGGGGGGAAAAAACGTCCTCAAAGTAGTACCGGTCCCCCCTCATCCGGTACTCAACCCAGGTAACGGGTGTGTCGAAGGTGAAGGTCACCCGTTCCAGCCTAAAGCCAGGGGTTCGGTGGGGAACGCCCAGAAGTCGGGCCACCCTGCCCCTGAGGGAGGTGGCCTCGAGGCGCTGCCAGACTTGGGTTAGGGGCAAGTTAAGGTTGCGAACGAGAATCTCGTGGATGGACTCCGCCTCCAGATCGTGCTCGAGGATGCTACTGCAAAGGTCCATCCGCAGGTAGCGGACCTCCAGCATCACGGGGTCATCGTTAAGGAAACGGAGCCGCTCGATGCGGATGGTGTCCGAGGTGCCCAGCCGTTCCTGCACAGTGGCCGGAGGCTTGGCCGGCCCAGCCGCTAGGAGGCGTGTGGAGGGCCGGGCCCCTACGCTCTCTGCAAAACGGTAGAAAGGGCGGACGCGGAAAAACCCCTGTCCGAAACGCAACTGCGCAAGTCGGCTACGGCGGCCCCTGCCCCGCTCCAACCAGCCTTCTGCGGCCAGCTCCTCCAAAGCCCTACGGGCAGTCATGCGGCTAACCGAGAAGCGCTGGGCGAGGGCCTCTTCCGAAGGGAGCTCGCCGTTGAGCTTGCCCACTCTGATCTCCCGAAGCAACGCCTCTTTGACCTCCACGTACTTGTGCGCCATGACCCGTTTAGTTGTATATACAACACCACAGGTTACCCCCGCTTGTCAAGCCCTTGGGGGTTTGCCTCCAGGCCCAGGGGGTGGAGGGCTTTGGGCCGGGGGGCCTCCTCGGCTCGAGGCCATCCCCCGGGCCCTCTTCCCCAGCGAGACCTTCCGGGTCCTCAAGGAGAAGGACCTCAAGCGCAACGGGGAGTACTGCACACGGCGGGAGGAAGCTAGTCCTCGAGGCGTGGGGCTTTTCAAAGGGCATCCCGCCTGAAAGGCGGCACCCGGGCTCGAGAGCGCTCATAGCCCAAGGCCTCGGAGGGCGGCGGGCGCATGTTCTTCTTTCCCCGTACCAGGGCGACGTACAATAACCCCGTATGCTACGCAAACAGGTCCACCTCACCCCCGAGGAGGAGGCCAAGCTGAAGCGCCTGGCCCGTACCACGGGGCGCACCGAGGCGGAAGTCCTCCGCCTTGCCCTGGACCTCCTCCCGGAGGAGGAGGCCTACCGCCGTTACCTGGAACGGGTGGCCGGGCGGCGGATTGGCCTCTCGGAGGCGGTCCTCGAGGACCAGCAGGGGCGCTGATCCCTCCCTACCTGGACACCTCTGCCCTGGTGAAGCGCTACGACCCGGAAGAGCCAGGAGCGGAGGCGGTGAAAGCCCTCTTCACGGGAGTCCGGGTAAAGTGCTGCCCCAATTTTGGACCGCCCCAAGAGAGAAGCTAAGGGGTGCCACCTGATGGGGTACTGGACTTACGCGGGGCTGAA
Source organism: Thermus islandicus DSM 21543 (assembly GCF_000421625.1). Taxonomy (NCBI): domain Bacteria; kingdom Thermotogati; phylum Deinococcota; class Deinococci; order Thermales; family Thermaceae; genus Thermus; species Thermus islandicus. The sequence goes on from NZ_ATXJ01000014.1 coordinate 21,208, forward strand.
GATCCCCGATAAAATGGGCCTCCGGTGACTAGGGAGGCCCAATGGAGAGGATACCACGGCCTCTTCTGCGCGCTCTAGAAGCTTTAGCTCAAAGCCCCATCAATACCTCCGCCCTAGCCGAGGTTACCTTATCCTTGATGACGTCCTCATCCAGCGCTACCGCTCAGGCAAGCTGGGCCTGAAGAAGACCCGGGACACCTCTACGGGGGCTTGGGTGTTTGGGCTGTCCCTGGGGGTGCTGGCCTGGACGGACGGGAAGCGGCGGATTCCCCTGGCCTTCCTACCCTACTTCGGGGAGGAGAGCAAGCTGGATCTGGCCCTGGCCCTGCTGGAGTGGGCGGAGGAGCAGGGCTTTCAGCCGGAAGGCGTACTGTTTGATGCTTGGTACACGGCGAGGCAGGTCTTGGAGTGGTTCCATGCCCATGGCTGGTCTTTTGTCACGAGACTCAGGTCTAACCGTGTGCTGAACGGTGTTCAGCTCAGGAGGCATGGGGGGACCCGTTGGGTGAAGGCGGGGAGGCTGCGGGGCCTGGCCTTTGCCGTGGGGATGAGGGAGATCTACCGGTTGCGGCAAGCGATTGAGGAGATTTTCCGGGGGCTTCAGCAGGAACTGGGGTGGACGGGGCATCGGCACTGGCGTAGGGCCAGGTTGCTGGCCCATCTGGCCTTGGGGTTGGTGG
>NZ_ATXJ01000015.1 GCF_000421625.1 Thermus islandicus DSM 21543
GGTTACGGGTGTGGAGATGCACCGGAAGACGTTGCAGGAGGGGATAGCTGGGGACAATGTGGGGGTGTTGTTGCGGGGTGTAAGCCGGGAGGAGGTGGAGCGGGGGCAGGTGTTGGCGAAGCCTGGGACGATTACGCCGCACACGAAGTTTGAGGCTTCGGTGTATGTGTTGAGGAAGGAGGAGGGGGGTCGGCACACGGGTTTTTTCACGGGGTACCGGCCGCAGTTTTACTTTCGGACGACGGATGTGACGGGGGTGGTGGAGCTGCCCCAGGGGGTGGAGATGGTGATGCCTGGGGACAATGTGACGTTTACGGTGGAGCTCATCAAGCCGGTGGCGTTGGAGGAGGGTTTGCGTTTTGCCATCCGGGAGGGTGGGCGGACCGTGGGCGCCGGGGTGGTCACCAAGATCCTGGAGTAAACCCCGGGGGGAGGCACCCCTCCCCCGCCCCGAGGGAGGTGAGGCATGGCCAGCGAGGTCCGCATCAAGATCCTCTTGGAGTGCACGGCGTGCAGGCGCCGCAACTACGCCACCGAGAAGAACAAGCGCAATACCTCCTCCAAGCTGGAGTTGAAAAAGTACTGCCCTTGGTGCGATAAGCACACGGTGCACCGGGAAGTGAAGGCCTGATGTTGGCTCGCATCGTGCGCTACTTCCAGGAGGCCAGGGCTGAGCTTGCCCGGGTCACCTGGCCTACGCGGGAGCAGGTGGTAGAGGGCACCCAGGCCATCTTGGTCTTCACCCTGTTTTCCATGATTGTCCTGGGCCTTTACGATCTGGTCTTCCGTTTCCTGATAGGGCTCTTGCGATGAGCATTGAATGGTATGCGGTCCACACCCCCGTGGGGCAGGAGGAGAAGGCCAAGGCCAACCTGGAGAAGCGGGTGAGGGCCTTCGGCATGCAGGACAAGATCTTTCAGATCCTCATCCCCACGGAGGAGGTGGTGGAGGTCCGTGAGGGGGGGAAGAAGGAGATCCTGAAAAGAAAGCTCTTCCCCGGCTACCTCTTCATCCAAATGGACCTGGGGGATGAGGAGGAGCCCAACGAGGCCTGGGAGGTGGTGCGGGGCACCCCCGGCATCACCGGCTTCGTGGGGGCAGGGCACCGCCCGGTTCCCCTTTCCCCGGACGAGGTGCGCCACATCCTCGAGGTCTCCGGCCTCCTCGGCAAGAGGGAGGCCCCCAAGGCCCAGGTGGCCTTCCGGGAAGGGGACCAGGTCCGGGTGGTCTCTGGCCCCTTCGCGGACTTCACCGGCACCGTGACCGAGATCCACCCCGAGAAGGGCAAGGTTAAGGTCATGGTCACCATCTTCGGGCGCGAGACCCCTGTGGAGCTGGACTTCTCCCAGGTGGTCAAGGCCTGAGGGCGTTTGTACCCCTAACTTAGGGGGAGCCTAGGAGGGATAAATGAAGAAGGTCGTTGCGGTAGTCAAGCTTCAGCTGCCCGCGGGCAAGGCCACGCCCGCGCCCCCGGTGGGGCCCGCCTTGGGCCAGCACGGGGCCAACATCATGGAGTTCGTCAAGGCCTTCAACGCGGCCACCGCGCAGATGGGGGACGCCATCGTTCCGGTGGAGATCACCATCTACGCGGACCGCTCCTTCACCTTCGTCACCAAGACCCCGCCTGCCAGCTACCTGATCCGCAAGGCAGCGGGCCTGGAGAAGGGGGCCCAGAAGCCGGGTAGGGAGAAGGTGGGCCGCATCACCTGGCAGCAGGTGTTGGAGATCGCCAAGCAGAAGCTCCCCGACATGAACACCACCGACCTCGAGGCCGCCGCCCGCATGATCGCGGGCTCGGCCCGCTCCATGGGGGTGGAGGTGGTGGGTATGCCGGAGGTGAAGGATGCCTAAGCACGGCAAGCGCTACCGGGCCCTCCTGGAGAAGGTGGACCCCAACAAGGTCTACACCATTGACGAGGCCGCCCGCCTGGTGAAGGAGCTCGCCACCGCCAAGTTTGACGAGACCGTGGAGGTCCACGCCAAGCTGGGCATTGACCCCCGCAAGTCCGACCAGAACGTGCGCGGTACCGTTTCCCTCCCCCACGGCCTGGGCAAGGAGGTCAGGGTCTTGGCCATCGCCAAGGGGGAGAAGATCCGGGAGGCGGAGGAGGCCGGGGCCGACTACGTGGGGGGCGAGGAGATCATCCAGAAGATCCTGGACGGCTGGTTGGATTTTGACGCCGTGGTGGCTACCCCGGACGTGATGGGGGCGGTGGGCTCCAAGCTCGGCCGCATCCTGGGCCCGCGGGGCCTCCTCCCCAACCCCAAGGCGGGCACCGTGGGCTTCAACATCGGGGAGATCATCCGGGAGATCAAGGCGGGACGGATTGAGTTCCGGAACGATAAGACCGGGGCCATCCACGCCCCTGTGGGCAAGGCGAGCTTTCCCGCCGAGAAGCTTGCGGACAACATCCGGGCCTTCCTCCGGGCCCTCGAGGCCAGCAAGCCCGAGGCGGCCAAGGGCACCTTCCTCCGCGCTGTCTACGTGACCAGCACCATGGGGCCCAGCCTCCGCATCAACCCCCACTCCTGACCCGAAGCCCGCCCGGGGGGCCTGGCTCGCCTTGACGGAAGGCCCCCCGGCCTTTAGACTCTTCCTTGGCACCCCGGGCGCACGGGCGCCCAGGCCAGAGACAGCGGGGGGCCAAAGGCCTTAAATATCCCGCCGAGGCGCTTGAGGGGGAGCGTTTCGCAGGATTCCACAGCAACCGGTCGGGGTTCCCCTGCCCCAAGAGGGAGGAAGGCGTGCCGAACCAGCGCAACATCGCCCTTCTTGCCGCCCTCAAGGAGAACCTTGAGCGGGCCCGTGGCTCCTTCTTCCTTGTGAACTACCAAGGGCTTTCCGCCAAGGAGACCCACGCCCTGCGCCAGGCCCTGAAGGAAAAGGGAGCCAGGCTCTTCGTGGCCAAGAACACCTTGATCCGCATCGCCCTAAAGGAGCTTGGCCTGCCGGAGCTTGACGGCCTCTCGGGGCCCAGCGGCATGGTCTTCTACCAGGACCCGGTGGCCGCGGCCAAGGCCCTCCAGGCCTTCGCCAAGAACAACCCCAAGGGCATTCCCGAGGCCAAGGGCGGGCTTTTGCAGGGCCAGGTGCTTTCGGCCAAGGACGTGGTGGCCCTGGCGGAGCTCCCCACCCTGGACGAGCTCCGGGCGGAACTCGTGGGCGTGCTCCAGGCTCCCTTGGCGGAGCTTGTGGGTGTCCTGGGCGGCGTGGCCCGCGAGCTGGTAGGCATCTTGGAGGCGTACGCAGAGAAGAAGGCGGCGTAGGAGGTAGAAGATGGCTTTGGACATTGAAAGGATCAAGGAAGAGCTTTCCCAGGCTACCGTCCTGGAAATCAAGCAGCTCATAGACGCCCTCAAGGAGGCTTGGGGGGTGACCGCGGCGGCCCCCGTGGCGGTAGCGGCCGTCCCGGCTGCGGCGGCCCCGGCCGCGGCGGCCGCGGAGGAGAAAACGGAGTTTGACGTGATCCTCAAGGAGGCCGGGGCCAAGAAGCTCGAGGTCATCAAGGAGCTCCGGGCCATCACCGGGCTCGGCCTCAAGGAGGCCAAGGACCTGGCCGAGAAGGGTGGCCCCGTGAAGGAGGGCATCCCCAAGGCCGAGGCCGAGGAGATCAAGAAGAAGCTCGAGGCCGTGGGCGCGGTGGTGGAGCTCAAGTAAAGCCGCCCCACGGGGTGCCCCCCGGGCCTAAAGGCCCGGGGCTTTTCTATAGCATGGGGGTATGGACCTTCCCCGCGTGGTGGTGGGGCTTTCCGGAGCAAGCGGCATGCCCTACGCCCTGGACCTCCTAAAGGCCCTTGCCGGCCTCGCCGAGGTGCACCTCGTCCTCTCCCAGGGGGCCAAGCGGGTGCTTTGGGAGGAGATGGGCCTAAGCCCCAAGGACCTCTACCCCCTGGCGGCCCGGGTGTACAAGGACAGCGACCTGGGGGCCCCCATCGCCTCGGGCTCCTTTCCCACCCGGGGCATGGTGGTGGTGCCCTGCTCCGCCACCACCCTGGCCAAGGTGGCCCAGGGCCTTGCCGACACCCTCCTCACCCGGGCGGCCTACGTCCACCTCAAGGAGCGGCGCCCCCTGATCCTGGTCCCCCGGGAAACCCCCTTGCCCCTCCCCACCCTAAAGGCCATGGTGCAGGCGGCGGAGGCGGGCGCCCTCATCCTCCCGGCGAGCCCTGGCTTCTACCACAGGCCCCAGGAGATCGGCGAGCTTCTGGCCTTTCTTACCCAGCGCATCCTGGACCACCTGGGCCTGCCCGCGGGGGGAAGGCGCTGGGGCGGGGCCTGAAGCCCTCCTCCCAGGAATATGACGCTTTTTTGCGCCCGCGCAGTAGTACGATATAGGGGATGGTCCTGACCTCGGAAGGACGGCTGGTCCTGGAGACGGTGCGCAAGGTGGCCAGGGAGGTCCTCTGGCCTTTGGCTCCCGAGTACGACCGCGAGGCCAAGTACCCCTGGCCCCAGCTCAGGGCCCTGGCGGAGCTCGGGCTTCTCGGTATGACCACGCCGGAGGAGTGGGGTGGCGCGGGCCTGGACTCCGTCACCTGGGCCCTGGTCCTGGAGGAGATCGCCGCAGCCGACCCGAGCGTGGCCGGGATCGTCTCCGTGACCTCGGGCCTCCCCCAGTACATGCTCCTCCGCTTCGGCACCGAGGAGCAAAAAAGGCGCTTCCTCCCTCCCCTTGCCCGGGGGGAGTGGATCGGGGCCTTCTGCCTCACCGAGCCCCACGCGGGCTCGGACCCGGCCTCCTTGAGGGCGGAGGCCCGGAGGGTTCCGGGAGGGTACGAGCTTTGGGGGGTGAAGAGCTGGATCACCTCCGCCGGACAGGCCCACCTCTACGTGGTCATGGCCCGCACCGAAAAGGGCATCTCTGCCTTCCTGGTGGAGAGGGATGCCCCAGGGCTCTCCTTCGGCAAGCCCGAGGAGAAGATGGGCCTCCACGCCGCCCACACCGCCGAGGTGCGGCTGGAAGGGGTCTTCGTCCCCCAGGAGAACCTTCTGGGGGAGGAGGGGCGGGGCCTGGCCTACGCCCTTGCGGGCCTGGACTCCGGGCGGGTGGGCGTGGCGGCTCAGGCGGTGGGCATCGCCCGGGGGGCCTACGAGATCGCCAGGGCCTACGCCGAAGAGCGGGAGCAGTTTGGGAAAAAGCTTAAGGAGCACCAGGCCATCGCCTTCAAGCTGGCCGACATGCACGTGAGGATCGCCGCTGCCCGGGCCCTCGTCCTCGAGGCCGCCAGGAAGAAGGACCAAGGGGAAAGGTTCACCCTCGAGGCCAGCACCGCCAAGCTCTTCGCCAGCGAGGCCGCGGTGGCGGTGACCCGGGAGGCGGTCCAGGTCCTGGGGGGCTATGGCTACCACCGGGACTACCGGGTGGAGCGCTACTACCGGGACGCCAAGGTGACGGAGATCTACGAGGGCACCTCGGAGATCCAGCGGCTGGTCATCGCCCGCGAGCTCTACCGCTAGGGGGGCTAGCCTTTCTCATCCCCTCCCCTTAGGGTAAAGGCGGTATGCTCCGCCGCCTCCTCCCCCTCTCCGGCCCCCTCTACTGGTACTACGAGCGCCGCCTCCTCAAGGAGGTGCGGAAGGGCCCCATGCCCCGGCACCTGGGCCTCATCCTGGACGGCAACCGCCGCTACGCCCGCATGCTGGGGCTTCCCCCCGCCATGGGCCACCGCTTCGGGGTGAAGAAGGCCTACGAGGTCCTGGAGTGGTGCCTGGAGCTCGGGATCCCCACGGTCACGGTCTGGGTTTTCTCCACGGACAACTTCCAGAGGAGCCCCGAGGAGGTGGGGGAGCTCATGCGCCTCTTCGTGGAGGAGGCCTGGAGGATGGCCGAGGACCACCGCATCCGCCGCCACCGGGTGCGGGTCCGGGTCATCGGGCGGCGGGAGGGGTTCCCTGAGGAGGTCCTGAAGGCCCTGGAGCACCTCGAGGCCAAGACGGAGGGCCACGACGGGCTTCACCTGAACATCGCCATGGGCTACGGGGGGCGGGAGGAGATCGTGGACGCGGTGAAGCGCCTCCTCCTGGAGGCGGAGGCGAAGGGGCTTTCCCCGGGAAGGGTGGCGGAGGGCCTCACCCCGGAGGCCATCGCCGAAAGGCTCTACACCGCGGGCCTCCCCGATCCCGACTTCATCATCCGCACCTCCGGGGAGATCCGGCTATCCGGGTTCCTCCTCTGGCAGTCCGCCTACTCCGAGTTCTACTTCGCCGACGTCCTCTGGCCCGAGTTCCGCAAGATTGACTTCCTAAGGGCCCTGAGGAGCTACCAGGCCCGCGAGAGGCGCTTCGGGCGTTGACAAACCCCGGCCTTTCGTATACGCTTACAGGCAAGATGCTGGCCCGTGAGAAAAAACTCGGCCGCCGGGGGGTAGGATAGCCCCTAGAGGGCTCTTCCATCCCCCGGCCCGAGTTCGGGCCGGTTTTCTTTTGGGGAGGGGCGCATGCGGGAATGGCGGATCATAGACTCCACGCTTCGGGAAGGGGAGCAGTTTGAAAAGGCCCACTTCACCACCCAGGACAAGGTGGAAATCGCCCAGGCCCTGGACGCCTTCGGCATTGAGTACATTGAGGTGACCACCCCCGTGGCCTCGCCCCAGTCCCGCAAGGACGCGGAGGTCATCGCCTCCTTGGGCCTTAGGGCCAAGGTGGTCACCCACATCCAGTGCCGCCTGGACGCGGCCCAGGTAGCCCTGGAGACGGGGGTCCAGGGGATTGACCTCCTCTTCGGCACGAGCCGGTACCTGCGGGCGGCCCACGGCCGGGACATCCCCCGGATCATTGAGGAGGCCAAGGAGGTGATCGCCTTCATCCGGGAGCGGGCTCCCCACGTGGAGGTGCGCTTCTCCGCCGAGGACACCTTCCGCTCCGAGGAACAAGACCTCCTGGCCGTCTACGAGGCCATCGCCCCCTACGTGGACCGGGTGGGCCTGGCGGACACCGTGGGCATCGCCACGCCCCGGCAGGTCTACGCCTTGGTGCGGGAGGTGCGGCGGGTGGTGGGGCCGGAGGTGGACATAGAGTTCCACGGCCACAACGACACGGGATGCGCCGTCGCCAATGCCTATGAAGCCATTGAGGCCGGGGCCACCCACGTGGACACCACCATCCTGGGGATCGGGGAGAGGAACGGCATCACCCCCCTGGGGGGGTTTCTTGCCCGCATGTACACCCTCCAGCCCGAGTACGTCCGGGGGAAGTACCGGTTGGAGATGCTCCCCGAGCTGGACCGGATGATCGCCCGGATGGTGGGGGTGGAGATCCCCTTCAACAACTACATCACCGGGGAGACGGCCTTCAGCCACAAGGCGGGGATGCACCTGAAGGCCATCTACCTGAACCCCGAGGCCTACGAGCCCTACCCACCCGAGGTCTTCGGGGTGAAGCGCAAGCTCATCATCGCCTCGAGGCTCACCGGGCGGCACGCCATCAAGGCCAGGGCTCAGGAGCTCGGCCTCCACTACGGGGAGGAGGAGCTTTCCCGCCTCACCCAGCACATCAAGGCCCTGGCCGACCGGGGCCAGCTCACCCTGGAGGAGCTGGACCGGATCCTCAGGGAGTGGATCACGGCATGAGGCTAGAGGTTCTGGAACTCCTCCTCGGTGAGGCCGGCATCGCGCAGGATGCGCTTGAAGGTGCCCTTGGGAAGCTCCCCGCTTTGGAAGGGCACCACCACGATGCGGCCATCGGGGTGGGCGTAGAGCCGGTGTCCTCCCTTGGCCATGCGTTCCATGAACCCGAGGCGGCGGAGCTTCCGGGCCACCTCTTCCGGCCTAGGCGGCATCCACACCCACCTCTACCGCTTGCACGTCTGGGGGAAGCGGCCTGCCCTCGGCCCTCAGGAAGGTCAGGACGAGCTCCAGGGCCTCTTTGGCCCGCGCCAAGGCCTCCTCTGGGGTTTGGCCGAAGGAGTGGGCCTGGGGTACCGCGGGAAACTCGGCGATCCAGGTTCCCGGGGTTTCCGGGTCCGGGTAGAGGAGGGCGGTGTACTTGGGCATACCCTCAGTATAGGAGGTGCGTGTGGGACAGACGCTAGCGGAAAAGATCCTCTCCCACAAGGCGGGAAGGCCCGTGGAGGCGGGGGAGCTCGTGGTGGTGGAGGTGGACCAGGTCATGGTGGTGGACTCCATCGCCGGGAGCTTCTTCAAGCGCCTGGAGTACCTAAACGCCACCCCCCGCTACCCGGAAAGGGTCTCCATCGTGATAGACCACGTGGCCCCGGCGGCGAACCTCGAGGTGGCCAAGGCCCAGAAGGAGATCCGGGAGTGGGGTAGGCGGCACGGCATCCGGGTCTTTGACGTGGGCCGGGGAGTGTGCCACCAGGTCCTGGTGGAGGAGGGCCTGGCCCAGCCGGGGTGGGTGGTGGTGGGCTCGGACAGCCACTCCACCACCTACGGGGCGGTGGGGGCCTTCGGCACGGGCATGGGGGCCACGGACATCGCCCTGGCGGCGGCCAGCGGGCGCACCTGGTTTAGGGTGCCCGAGAGCGTGAAGGTGGTCTTCCGGGGAAGGCTCCCCAAGGGGGTCACGGCCAAGGACGCCGCCCTGGAGATGGTCCGCCTCCTCACCGCCGAGGGGGCCACCTACATGGCGGTGGAGATCCACCTCCTGGAGGGGGCGGAAGCCCTTACGCGGGGGGAGCGCATGACCCTGGCCAACCTCACCGTGGAGGCGGGGGCCAAGGCGGGGCTCGTGGTGCCGAGCGGGGAGATCCTGGAGCTCTACCGGGTGCCCGAGTGGCTCTACCCCGACCCGGAGGCCCGCTACGCCAAGGAGGTGGAGATAGACCTTTCCGCCCTCACGCCCCGGGTCTCCGTGCCCTTCCACGTGGACAACGTCCACGAGGTGGCCAGGGTCAAGGGCAAGCGGGTGGATCAGGTCTTCATCGGGACCTGCACCAACGGGCGGATTGAGGACCTGAGGGCGGCGGCGGAGGTCCTAAGGGGAAGGAGGGTGGCCCCCTGGGTGCGCCTCCTCATCGTTCCCGCCTCGAGCCAGGTCCTGGAGGAGGCGGCCAAGGACGGCACCCTCCTCACCCTCCTCGAGGCCGGGGCCACCCTCGGGACCCCGGGGTGCGGCCCCTGCATGGGGCGGCACATGGGGGTCCTGGCCCCCGGGGAGGTGTGCGTCTCCACCTCCAACCGCAACTTCCGCGGGCGCATGGGGGCCCCGGACGCGGAGATCTACCTGGCTTCCCCCCGGGTGGCGGCCGCGAGCGCCGTGGCGGGCTACCTCACCACCCCGGAGGAGCTGGAGGAGGTCTATGCCTAAGGTCTTCAAGTTCGGGGATCACATCAACACGGACGACATCCTTCCCGGCAAGTACGCCCCCTTCATGGTGGGGGAGGACCGGTTCCACCTCTACGCCTTCGCCCACCTAAGGCCCGGGTTCGCCGAGGAGGTGCGCCCGGGGGACCTTTTGGTCTTCGGGCGGAACGCCGGGCTTGGCTCTAGCCGCGAGTACGCCCCGGAGGCCCTGAAGCGGCTTGGCATCCGGGCCGTCATCGCCAAAAGCTACGCCCGGATCTTCTTCCGCAACCTGGTGAACCTGGGGATCGTCCCCTTTGAGTCGGAGGAGGTGGTGGATGCGCTAGAGGACGGCGATGAGGTGGAGCTGGACCTGGAAAGGGGGGTTTTGCTGCGGGGCGGGGAAGCCTTTAAGCTGCGTCCCCCGCCCCCCTTCCTCCTGGAGGCGCTCAAGGAGGGCTCTCTTCTGGACTACTACAAGAGGCACGGGCGCTTCCCGGGGGAGTAAACTCTTCCCATGGAGGACCTTGAGATCACGTGTCCGGTGTGCGGCGAGGCCAGCCTGGTGCTGGCGGAGGACCTGGAAACCCTGGAGGTCGGGGACGTGCTGGAGTGCGAGGCCTGCGGGGCCTTTCTGGAGGTGGTTTCCCTGGACCCCCTCGAGGTGGAGGTGACCGAGGAGGGCCTGGAGGGCTTCTTTGTGGACTGCCCCCGGTGCGGCCAGACCTTTGAGGTGGCCGAGGAGGACCAAGGCCAGGAGGTCCAGTGCCCTGAGTGCGGCTTTCGCTTTGTCCCCGACTGGAGCGAGGTGGAGGAGGAGGACGAGGAATGGTAGCCAACTGTCCCGATTGCGGTGCGGAGATCCGCCTGGAGAACCCCGAGCTGGGCGAGCTTGTGGTCTGCGAGGACTGTGGGGCCGAGCTTGAGGTGGTGGGGCTGGACCCCTTGCGGCTCGAGGCCGCCCCCGAGGAGGCGGAGGACTGGGGGGAGTGATCCCACCCCCGGTGAACCCCTGGCATGGGGGCTCCTTTCCGGAGGCGAGATGCTCGCCATCCTCTACGACCGCGTTCGTCCCGACGAGAAGATGCTCTTTGAGCGGGCCGAGGCCCTGGGGATCCCTTTCCGAAAGGTCTACGTCCCTGCCCTCCCCATGGTCCTGGGGGAGAAGCCGGAGGCGCTGGAAGGGGTTACGGTGGCCCTGGAGCGGTGCGTGAGCCAGAGCCGGGGCCTCGCCGCCGCCCGCTACCTCACCGCCCTCGGCATCCCCGTGGTCAACGCCCCCGCGGTCATAGAGACCTGCGGGGACAAGTGGGCCACCAGCGTGGCCCTCTTGCGGGCAGACCTTCCCCAGCCCAAGACCGCCCTGGCCACGGACCGGGAGGAGGCCCTTAGGCTCATGGAGGCCTTTGGCTACCCCGTGGTGCTGAAGCCCGTGATCGGGAGCTGGGGCCGCCTCCTCGCCAAGGTCACGGACCCATGGGCGGCGGAGGCCATTCTGGAGCACAAGGAGGTCCTGGGAGGCTTCCAGCACCAGCTCTTCTACCTCCAGGAGTACGTGGAAAAGCCCGGGCGGGACATAAGGGTCTTCGTGGTGGGGGATCGGGCCATCGCCGCCATCTACCGGAAAAGCCCTCACTGGATCACCAACACCGCCCGGGGCGGGGAGGCGGCAAACTGCCCCCTCACCGAGGAGATCGCCCAGCTTGCCGTGCGGGCGGCGGAGGCCGTGGGGGGTGGGGTGGTGGCCATTGACCTCTTGGAGTCGGAAAGGGGCCTCCTCGTCAACGAGGTGAACCACACCATGGAGTTCAAGAACTCCGTGCACACCACCGGGGTGGACATCCCGGGGGAGATCCTCAAGTACGCCTGGAGCCTCGTCTCATGACGCTACGGGAAGCGGTGGAACGCTTTTGCGCCCGAGGAGGTCTGGCTCTTCGGCTCCTGGGCCCAAGGGGAGGCCAGGCCGGACTCGGACGTGGACCTTTTGGTGTACCCCGCTCCCTCATGGAGGGAAGCCTTCTTCTCCGGGAGATTTTCCGGGAAGGGCGGTGCCTTTATGCGCGGGGAAGCGGAAAGGTGGCTTAGGCAGGTCCCCGACCTTTTAGACTGCTTGACACGCTTTGGCGTGCAGGCCAGGTATCCTGGCCTAGAGGTTCGTCCAGAAGAGGCCCGGGAAGCCCTTTCCCTGGCCCAAGCCTTGGTGGAAGAGCTTAGGAGGTGGCTCCATGACCGGTAAGAAGACCCTTTCCATCGTGGGGGCCTCGGGGTATGCCGGGGGGGAGTTCCTCAGGCTCGCCCTTTCCCACCCCTATCTGGAGGTGAAGCAGGTGACCTCGAGGCGCTTTGCCGGGGAGCCCGTCCACTTCCTTCACCCGAACCTCCGAGGACGCACGAACCTGAAGTTCGTCTCCCCGGAAGGGCTGGAGCCTGCCGACATCCTGGTCCTGGCCCTGCCCCACGGGGTCTTCGCCCGGGAGTTTGAGCGCTACGCCCCCCTTGCCCCCGTCCTCATAGACCTCTCCGCCGACTTCCGCCTAAAAGACATCGAGCTTTACCGCAAGTACTATGGGGAGCACCCAAGGCCCGACCTCCTCGGCCGCTTCGTCTACGCCGTGCCCGAGCTCTACCGGGAGGCCCTTAAGGGGGCGGACTGGATCGCCGGGGCCGGGTGCAACGCCACGGCCACCCTTCTCGGCCTCTATCCCCTGCTTAAGGCCGGGGTCTTGAAGCCCGCCCCCATCTTCGTCACCCTCCTCATCTCCACCTCGGCCGCGGGGGCCGAGGCCACCCCGGCGAGCCACCACCCCGAAAGGGCCGGGTCCCTCCGGGTCTACAAGCCCACGGGCCACCGCCACACCGCCGAGGTGGTGGAGAACCTCCCGGGCCGCCCCGAGGTCCACCTCACTGCCATCGCCACCGACCGGGTGCGGGGCATCCTCATGACCGCCCAGTGCTTCCTCCAAGACGGTTGGAGCGAAAGGGACGTGTGGCAGGCGTATCGGGAGGCCTACGGCGGCGAGCCCTTCGTCCGCCTCGTCAAGCAGAAGAAGGGGGTTCACCGCTACCCCGACCCCCGGTTCGTCCAGGGCACCAACTACGCCGACATCGGCTTTGAGCTGGAGGAGGAGACGGGGAGGCTCGTGGTCATGGCCGCCATAGACAACCTGGTGAAGGGCACCGCGGGCCACGCCCTCCAGGCCCTGAACCTCCGCATGGGCTGGCCCGAGACCCTGGGGCTGGACTTCCCCGGGCTCCACCCGTAGGAGGGACGCCGTGATCGTGGTCAAGGTGGGAGGCGCCGAGGGCATCCGCTACGAGGCCGTGGCCAGGGACGCGGCTTCCTTGTGGAAGGAGGGGGTGAGGCTCCTTTTGGTCCACGGGGGGAGCGCGGAAACCAACAAGGTGGCCGAGGCCCTGGGCCACCCCCCCCGCTTCCTCACCCACCCCGGGGGGCAGGTGAGCCGCCTCACGGACCGCAAGACCCTGGAGATCTTTGAGATGGTCTACTGCGGCCTGGTGAACAAGCGCCTGGTGGAGCTCCTCCAGAAGGAGGGGGCGAACGCCGTGGGCCTTTCGGGGCTAGACGGAAGGCTTCTCGTGGGCCGGAGGAAAACGGCGGTCAAGTACGTGGAGAACGGCAAGGTCAAGGTCCACCGGGGGGACTACACGGGCACGGTGGAGGAGGTGAACCGGGCCCTTTTGGACCTCCTCCTCGAGGCGGGCTACCTCCCCGTCCTCACCCCGCCCGCCCTAAGCTACGAGAACGAGGCCATCAACACCGACGGGGACCAGATCGCGGCCCTCCTTGCCCGGACTTATGGGGCCGAGGCCCTGGTCTACCTCTCCAACGTGCCGGGGCTTCTCGCCAACTATCCCGACGAAACCTCTCTGGTGCGGGAGATCCCCGTGGAGAGGGTGGAGGACCCCGAGTACCTGGCCCTGGCCCAAGGAAGGATGAAGCGCAAGGTCATGGGGGCGGTGGAGGCGGTGAAGGGGGGCGTGGGACGGGTGGTCTTCGCCGACGCCCGGGTGGAAGCCCCCATAAGGCGGGCCCTTTCCGGGGAAGGCACCGTGATACGCTAGGTCCATGGCGCGCTTCGCCCTGGTCCTCCACGCCCACCTCCCCTACGTCCGGGCCCACGGGATGTGGCCCTTCGGGGAGGAGACCCTCTACGAGGCCATGGCCGAGACCTACCTCCCCCTCCTCCGCCTTTTGGACCGCCTCTATGCCGAGGGGGTGGAGGCCCGGTTCACCCTGGGGATCACCCCCATCCTGGCGGAGCAGCTCGCCGACCCCAGGGTGAAGGAGGGGTTCTCCGCCTACGCCAAGGACCGCCTCTCGCGGGCCCAGGAGGACTACCACCGCTACCAGGGCACGGAGCTAGAGGGGAGCGCCCGGCACCAGGTGGCCTTCTGGGAGCTTACCCTGGAACACTTCCAGAGGCTTTCCGCTGACCCCCTCACCGCCTTCCGCCAGGCCCAGGACCGGGGCCAGGTGGAGCTCCTCACCTCCCACGCCACCCACGGCTACTCCCCCCTTCTGGGCTACGACGAGGCCCTCTGGGCCCAGATCAAGACCGGGGTGGCCACCTACCGCCGCCACTTCGCCAAGGACCCCACGGGGTACTGGCTCCCGGAGATGGCCTACCGGCCCAAAGGGCCCTGGAAGCCCCCGGTGCAGGGCCCTCCCGAAGGGCTTAGGGCTGGGGTGGACGAGCTTCTGATGCGGGCTGGGATCCGCTACACCTTCCTAGACGCCCCCCTGGTCCAGGGGGGGACCCCTCTAGGCCCCTATGGGGAGGCCTCCCTGGGCCCCGTGGAGAGCCAGGAGGCCACCTACTACGTCCACGAGCTGGAGTCGGGCCTCCGGGTCCTCGCCCGCAACCAGGAGACCACCCTCCAGGTGTGGAGCGCCGACCACGGCTACCCCGGGGAGGGGCTTTACCGGGAGTTCCACCGCAAGGACCCGGTCTCCGGCCTCCACCACTGGCGGGTGACCCACCGCCAGGCGGACCTTTCCGCCAAGGCCCCCTACGATCCGGAGGCGGCCTTCGCCAAGACGAAGGAGCACGCCCGCCACTTCGTGGGACTTCTGGAGCGCCTTGGGGAAAAGCACCCCGACGGGGTCATCCTCTCCCCTTATGACGCGGAGCTCTTCGGCCACTGGTGGTACGAGGGGGTGGCCTGGCTCGAGGAGGTGCTGCGCCTCCTGGGCCGCGCCGGGGGGGTCCGGGCCGTGACCGCCAGGGAGGCGGTCCAGGGGCCTGCGGTGCGCTCGGCCTTGCCTGAGGGCTCCTGGGGCCGGGGCGGGGACCACCGCGTCTGGCTCAACGAGAAGACCCTGGACTACTGGCAACGGGTCTACCAGGCGGAGGGGGCCATGCGGGAGGAGGTCCGGCGGGGCAACCTCTCCCACCGCCTACTGCGCCAGGCCATGCGCGAGCTCCTGCTCCTCGAGGCCTCCGACTGGCCCTTTCTCATAGACACGGGGCAGGCCGAGGCCTACGCCAGGGAGCGCTATGTGGAGCATGCCGAGGCCTTTTTCCACCTCCTTAAGGGGGTTTCCCCGGAGGAGCTAAAGGCCCTGGAGGAGCGGGACAACCCCTTCCCCGAGGCGGACCCCAGGCTTTACCTGGGGGTAGGATAGGGGCGTGGTCCGGCACGCCATCCTCCAGTTCCGGCCGGAGAAGTCCCGGCTCCGGGAGAGCCTAAAGCGCCTGGAGGCCGCCCTCGAGGCCCTCCGCCCCCATGCTCCCCAGGTGGTGGTCCTGCCCGAGGCCGCCCTCACCGGCTACTTCCTGCAGGGGGGGGTGAGGGAGCTCGCCCTCACCCGGTTTGAGCTCCTGGAGCTCCTCGAGGAGGCCTACCGGAAGGCCGGCTTTGGGGAGCCCTTGGACGTGGTGGTGGGCTTTTACGAGCGGGACGGGGGGGCCTACTACAACAGCGCCGCCTACCTGGAACTTCCCCACCGCATCCTCCACGTGCACCGCAAGGTCTTCCTCCCCACCTACGGGGTCTTTGACGAGGAGCGCTACCTGGCCCGGGGAAGCCGGGTGGAGGCCTTCGCCACCCGGTTCGGGAGGGCGGCCATCCTGATCTGCGAGGACTTCTGGCACTCGGTCACCGCCACCATCGCCGCCCTGGATGGGGCGGAGGTCATCTATGTGCCCGCGGCGAGCCCCGCCCGGGGCTTCCAGGGGGCGCGCCCCGAGAACGTGGAGCGCTGGCGCACCCTCGCCCGGGCGGTGGCCGCGGAGCACGGGGTGTACGTGGTCCTCGCCAGCCTCGTGGGCTTTGAGGCGGGGAAGGGGATGAGCGGGGGGAGCCTGGTGGTGGGGCCCGAGGGCCGGATCCAGGCCGAAGCCCCCCTCTTTGAGGAGGCGGTCCTCCTGGCCGATCTGGACTGGGAGCGCATTCCCCCGGTGCGCTACGACAGCCCCCTCCTCTCGGACCTCGAGGCCGCCCTTCCCCTTCTCCTCCCCGACCTGGAGCGGGTCTTGCGCAAGGAGGGGCGATGAGGGTTCTGGAGGCAAAGCGGCTTGGGGAAACCCTGGAGCTCAACTGGCCCCTGGTGGCGGACTTCCTCACCCGGTTCATCCGGGAGGAGCTCGCCTGGAGGGGCTACGAGAAGGCCATCGTGGCGGTCTCTGGGGGGGTGGACTCGGCCACCACCCTGGCCCTGGCGGTGCGGGCCCTGGGGGCGGAAAGGGTCCACGCCCTCTTCCTGCCCCACCGGGACTCGAGCCCCCTTTCCCGGGAGCACGCCTATCTGGTGGCCGAGACCTTCGGCGTGGCCCTGGAGGAGGTGGACATTACCCCCATGGTGGAGGCCTACGCCGCCCTCACCCCGGACCTCACCCCCCACCGCAAGGGGAACGTCATGGCCCGGGCGCGGATGATCGTCCTCTTTGACAAGTCCCAGGCCTACCGGGCCCTTCCCCTGGGCACGGGCAACAAGACGGAAAGGCTTTTCGGCTACTACACCTGGCACGGGGACGACTCCCCGCCCGTGAACCCCCTGGGGGACCTCTACAAGACCCAGGTCTGGCGGCTTGCCGAGCATCTGGGCGTGCCCGAGCCCGTGGTGAAGAAGCCTCCCACCGCCGACCTCGTTCCCGGGCAGACGGACGAGGCCGATCTAGGGGTGCGCTACCTGCGGGCGGATGTGATCCTGGAGCACTATCTGAAGGGCTATCCCGACGGCTACCTTCTGGGCCTGGGCTTCACCGAGGAGGAGATCAGGCGGGTCAAGGAGGGGGTGAACCGCACCCACTGGAAGCGGGCCCTCCCCACCGTGGCCCTTCTCTCCTCCACCGGCATAGGGGAGTTCTACCTGAGGCCCCTGGACTACCGGCCGTAGGATGGCGGTATGGCGCGCGAGATCGGCAAAGCGGGAAAGACCCTTTCCAGGAAGCTCTGGCGGCTTGCCGCCGTGATCGCAGGCTTTGGTCTGGGGGTCTGGCTCCTGGTCAAGCTCTTCGTCCCCTGGATGGGGGCTCTGGCCCTTCCCCTGGCTTTCTTGGCCGTGGTGCGTTTGCTTGAGGACAAGGACGTGGAGCGCGAGGTGGTGGCGAAGGCGCGGGGCTACCTGGGGGAGTCCCAGGTGGGCCGGATCCTCGCCCGCCTGCCCCTGGGCTGGCGGGTCTTCCACGACGTGGACCTGGGGGGTGAGAACGCCGACCACGTGGTGGTGGGTCCTCCCGGCGTCTTCAACGTGGAGGTGAAGAACTACAGCGGCCCGGTGGAGGTGCGCCCCGAGGGGCTTTGGGTCCGGGGGAGCAGGCGGGACGACCTCGTGCGCCAGGCGTGGCGTCAAGCCCACAAACTCCAGGAGCTTCTCGGTGTGGAAGTCCAGCCCGTCTTGGTCTTTGTGGGGAGGCGGCTGAAGGGGGAGGTGGGCCGCCTCCCCGTTTTGGGGGAGGAGGATCTCTTGTCCTACCTGAAGGCCCAGCCCTACCGCCTGGCCTTTGAGGAGGCCCGCAAGCTGATGGCGGTTTTGGAGAGGAGGGTGCGCTGATGGAGGAGGCCTGGCTCAAGGAGCGCCTGGCCCGGGCGAGGACCATCGCCGTCCTCGGGGCCCATAAGGACCCCTCCCGCCCCGCCCACTACGTGCCCCGGTACCTGCGGGAAAAAGGCTACCGCATCCTGCCCGTAAACCCCCGCTTTGCGGGAGAGGAGCTCTTCGGGGAAAGGGTGGTGGGAAGCCTCCGGGAGCTTCAGAGCCCCGTGGACCTCCTGGACGTCTTCCGCCCTCCTTCCGCCCTCATGGGCCACCTCGAGGAGGTCCTGGCCCT
Organism: Thermus islandicus DSM 21543; assembly: GCF_000421625.1. Classification (NCBI taxonomy): domain Bacteria; kingdom Thermotogati; phylum Deinococcota; class Deinococci; order Thermales; family Thermaceae; genus Thermus; species Thermus islandicus. The sequence goes on from NZ_ATXJ01000015.1 coordinate 17,536, forward strand.
AAAACCCGGTTTGGTCTGGCTCCAGTCGGGGATCCGGAACCCGGAGTTTGAAAAGGCCCTGGAAGGGGCGGGGATCCCCGTGGTGGCCGACCGGTGCCTCATGGTGGAGCACCGGCGCCTCTTCCTTGGCCCCATTCCCCTCTAGCGTGGAAGCCTGGCAGGAGGCCCTTCTCGCCTGGTACCAGGAGCACGCCCGCCCCCTGCCCTGGCGGGGGGAGAAGGACCCCTACCGGGTCCTGGTCTCCGAGGTCCTCCTGCAGCAGACCCGGGTGGCCCAGGCCCTTCCCTACTACCGGCGCTTTCTGGAGCGCTTTCCCACCCTAAAGGCCCTGGGAGAGGCCTCCCTGGAGGAGGTCCTGAGGGTTTGGCAGGGGGCGGGCTACTACCGGAGGGCGGAACACTTTCACCGCTTGGCCCAAAGGGTGGAGGCCCTGCCCCAAAGCTTCGCCGAGCTCAAGGGCCTTCCCGGCCTCGGCCCCTACACGGCGGCGGCGGTGGCCTCCATCGCCTTCGGGGAGCGGGTGGCGGCGGTGGACGGGAACGTGCGGCGGGTCCTCGCCCGCCTCTTCGCCCGGGAAAGCCCCAAGGAAAAGGAGCTTTTTGCCCTCGCCCAGAGCCTTCTTCCCGAGGGCGTGGACCCGGGGATGTGGAACCAGGCCCTTATGGAGCTCGGGGCCACGGTCTGCCTGCCCCAGAAGCCCCGCTGCGGGGCCTGCCCCCTAAAGGCCTTCTGCCGGGGGAAGGAAGCCCCCGAGCGCTACCCCCGGCCAAGGAGGCGCCGGGCGAAGGAGGAGAGGCTTGCGGCCCTGGTTCTCCTAGGGCGGAAGGGGGTCCACCTGGAGCCTCTAAGGGAGCGCTTCCGGGGCCTCTACGGCGTGCCCCTCTTTCCTCCCGAGGAACTTCCGCGAAGGGCGGAGGCCTTCGGGGTGGTGCCTCGCCTCCTGGGTAGCGTGCGCCACGCCCTCACCCACCGGAGGCTCCTCGTGGAGGTCCACGGGGCCCTCTGGGACGGGGAGGGGGAGGACCCCTGGAAAAGGCCCCTACCCAAGCTCGTGGAGAAGGTGCTCCGCCAGGCGCTTCCCCTCCTCGCTCATGAGGGTGTAGTCCCCTTCCCGCACGCAAAGCCCCACGGCGTAGAGCCCTTCTAGACGTTTGAGCCGGAAGGTTCCTTCCTCCCACTCCTCCGGGTGGAAGGCCAGGTACCGGACCCGGTAGCCCGGGGTGGTGGGGGTCTCGGGCACCCGGCCCTCCCGCGTTAGGAAGCGGAAGCCCAGGCGCGAAAGGTCCTCCAGGAGGTCCGGGTAGCTCGCCTCGGAAAGGCGCCCGGCCTCCTCCTCCACCTCGCCCACGTAGAGCCTCGCCCCCAGGAAGCTCCCCACCGCGAGCACCACGCGCGGGGCCAGGGCGGGGGGGCCCTCCCAGGTCCGCACCCCCACCACCCGGTGCCCCTCCAGGAGGAGCCCCGTGGCCGTGGCCTGGAAGAGGTGGAGGTTCCGTTCGCCCTCCAAAAGGTACTTGGCCCGGGCGTGGAAGGCCCAGACCCGGGGGTCTTCGGGGTCATAGGCCTTTTCCAGCAGGCTTCCTTCGGGAAAGGGGGGGGTTGGGGGGAGAAAGGGCATCATCACCGCGTCCAGGCTCTGGGTGAGGAGGCCCACCCGCACCCCCCTTCGGGCGAGGCGGTAGGCGGCCTCGGCCCCGGAGAACCCCGCCCCCACGATGAGGACCTGGTACCTTTCCATAGCAAAAAGGCCCCCAGCTAGCCCTGAAAGGGCTACCTTGAAGGGGCCATCTGGCGGGCCGTGAAGGACTCGAACCTCCAACCCCCGGTTTTGGAGACCGGTGCTCTGCCAATTGAGCTAACGGCCCCCGCCTCGAGGGATTGTAGCACACCCTGGCCCGAGGGGCCAAGCCGGGGGGAGTATACTGCTCCCATGGCAGAGAACCCCCTGGACCGTGCGGGAGGAGACCTGGAGGCCCTCTGGCTCCAGTACAAGGAGGCGGTGAGGGCGGGCGGCAACCCGCACGACCTTTATCAGAAGATGGTCTGGCCTACCCTCCTGGAGAAGTGGCGGAAGGAGCCCAGCGTCTACCCTTCGCCCCAGCCCTTTGCCGTTTCCATCCACACCCTGGGCACGAGCCCCGAGGCCACAGCCTTGGCCATCCTGGGAGGGGGGGCGGAGCAGGTCTACGTGCTCCACACGGCGGAGAGCGCCCGCTTCCTCCCCCGTCTCCGGGAGGACACGGGAAAGGACCTCTACCCCCTAGAGATCGGTAAGAGCGACGTGGCCGCCATCTACCGGGAGGTGAAGCGGCTTCTAGAGAGGTACCCGGACGTCCCCGTGGCCCTGGACCTCACCAGCGGCACCAAGGCCATGAGCGCCGGGCTGGCGGCGGCGGGGTTCTTCTTCCAGCGCTTCTTCCCCAAGGTGTGGGTGGTCTATGTGGACAACGAGGACTATGACCCCGAGCTCCGCCGCCCCCGGGCGGGCACGGAGAGGCTGGTGATCCTCCCCAACCCCCACGAGGCCCTGGCCGAGGTGGACGCCCTCTTTGCCAAGGAGCTCTACGGGCGGGGGGAGTTTGGCGAGGCGGCGGGATACTTTGGCAGGATGGTGGGGAAGACCGGGGATCAGCGGTACCTCCTCTACAAGATGCTCGCCGAGATGTACCACGCCTGGCGCACCCTGGACGCCCAAGGGGCGGTGCGGCAGGGGCGGGCCCTCCTTGGCCGCCTCTCGGAGAACGCCTGGCTCCAGCACCCCCTGAACGAGCGGAGGAAGGCCCTCGAGGCCCAGGTGGGTCTGCTTGAGGTCGTCCAGAGCTTCCTGGCCTCCCAGGACTTTGGGGAGAAGAAGGGGGTCTACGGCCTCGCCTGGACTTTGCTCCGCCTCTCCCAGGCGATGGCCGATGCTCAGCCGGTCCTCGCCGCCCTTTATGCCTACCGGGCTTTGGAGCTTCTCCTGCAAGAGAGGCTTGCCCTCCTTGGGCGGAGGGCGGAGGCCCCGGGGCTTTCCCTGGAGGAGGAGGCCGCCACCCGGGAGGAGCTTGCCCGCATCCTCCGCCTTTCCCCTGGAGAAGCCCGGGTGGGGGCCAAGCTGGGCCTTTTGGAGATCCTAGCCTTCCTCCGGGCCCATGGGGACTCGGTGGTGGGGGGCCTACCCCTGGCCGAGCTTCAGGGCCTTTCGGGGGTACTGAAGGCGAGGAACGAGGCCCTGCTCGTCCACGGGTTCCGGGTGCCCACCCAGAACGAGGTGGGTCAGCTCCAGAGACTGGCCCAGCGCCTCCTTGAAGACCTCGAGGCCCGCTCCGGGGTCCGGGGCGTTCCCTGGGACCCGGTCCCCCTGGGGTTCTGATGGTCCTCGCCGCCTTGGTGCTCCTCCTGGAGGGAGAGGGGTTCCCCGAGCCCCTAGGCCTTCGGGGCTTCTTCTACGCCCTCCTCAAGGAGGTGGCCCCCGAGCTCCACGACCAGGGGGAAAACCCCTTCGCCCTGGGGTTTGGGGGGCGGGAAGGGAGCCCTTGGGGCCGGGTGAGCCTTTTGAGGGAGGACCTGTACGCTCGGCTTGCCCCCCGGATCTTCGCCCTCGAGGGGAAGGAGGTGCGCCTTGGGCGGCCTTTCCGGGTGCGGGCCGTGCTCCAGGAGGGGCACCCTTGGGCCGGGGTCAGCACCTACGCCCGCCTCTTCCAGGGGCCCACCGAGCCCAACCTCCCTTTGCGGTTCTACTCCCCCACTTTCTTCCGCAGGAAGGGGGTCCACTACCCCCTGCCCGAGCCGAGGCTGGTGCTGGAAAGCCTCCTGAGGCGCCTCGAGGCCTTCGGCCCCCTGAAGGCCCCCCTGGAGGTGCGGGAGGCCCTTTTGGAGCGGACCACGGTGCGCTCCCTCTCCGGGCGCACGGAGAAGGCCGCCACCGAGGTGGACACCGTGGGCTTCGTGGGGCGGGTGGTTTACCACCTGCCCCGGGCCACGGGGGAGGAGGCCCTTTGGCTTTCTGCCCTGGGCCGCTTCGCCTTCTTCAGCGGTGTAGGGGCCAAGACCTCCTTGGGCTACGGCCGGGCCAAGGCGTTCGCCGAGAGGGGGGGCGATGGAGCCGAGCCCAGCGCCTGAAGGCCGCCCTTTTGGGACG
>NZ_ATXJ01000016.1 GCF_000421625.1 Thermus islandicus DSM 21543
TTCGTCCCGGGTTCAGGAGTTTACACCCCGAAGGGCTTCCTCCTCCAAGCGGCGTCGCTCCGTCAGGCTTGCGCCCATTGCGGAAGATTCCTAACTGCTGCCTCCCGTAGGAGTGGGGCCCGTGTCTCAGTGCCCCTGTGGCCGGCCATCCTCTCAGACCGGCTACCCGTCGTCGCCTTGGTGGGCCTTTACCCCACCAACCAGCTGATGGGACGCGGGCCCATCCGGAAGCGGGCATCCACCCTTTGAACGTACCCCACAGGATACGTCCACATGGGGGATTAGCCCGAGTTTCCCCGGGTTGTCCCCCTCTTCCGGGTAGGTCACCCACGCGTTACTCACCCGTCCGCCGCTGACCGTGAGAAAACCCACGGCCCGCACGACTTGCATGTCTTAGGCACGCCGCCAGCGTTCACCCTGAGCCAGGATCAAACTCTCCAACAAAAACGCCTGCAAGGCGTTAGGTTCGCGTGCATTGCCCTGTTCCCGCGCTTTCAAGATCCCCCGCCGGTTCAACCGGCGCAACTACGAATGTACCAGGGGTGGGCTCTTCTGTCAAGATGGGAGGTATGGTAGACCTCCTGGTGGTGGTCCCCCACCCGGACGACGAGACCTTCGGTGCCGGGGGGGCCCTGCTCCTGGCCAAGGAAGCGGGCCTCAGGACGGGCATCCTCACCCTCACCCGGGGGGAGGCGGGGAGAACCCTGGGCCTCTGCCCGCCGGAGGCCCTACCGCAGGTCCGCCTCCAGGAGCTCCAGCGGGCCGCGGAGATCCTGGAAGTGGACTTCCTCGAGGCCCTTGCCTTCCCCAACGCCCTCCCCCAAAAGGCGGAGGGCGGCCCTAGGGGGCGGGCTACGGAAAGGGGCCTCGCCGACCATCCCGAGGCCAAGGAGGCCATCCGGGAGAGGCTTTTCCGCCTCAAACCCCGGTTCGTCCTCACCTTCCCCCCGGACGGCATCAACGGCCACCCCGACCACGTGGCGGCAAGCCGCTACGTCCGGGAGGCGGCGCAGGACCTGGCCCAAGTGGTCTACTTCGTTCGCCCCGAAGGCCCCTTCCCCGTGACCCACCGCCTGCGCCTGCCCGAGTGGGCCCTAGCGCGCAAGCTCAAGGCCCTAGCCCAGCACAGGACCCAGGCCCTCTCAGTCCTGGCCTTTATGGAACGACACCCGGAACGCCTCTGGACCGAGACCTTCCACCTGCCCCTGGCCGAGGGCACCCGGGAGGGACCTTGGTGGTAAGGCCCCTGGACCACACCGCCGACGTGGGCTTCGCCCTGGAGGCGGAAAGCCTCGAGGGACTCTTCCAGGCGGCCTTAGAAGGACTTCTCCAGGTAATGTTTCAAAACCCCCCTCGGGGAGGGAAGCGGCGGCGGAGGCTGGTCCTTAAGGCCGAGGACCTGGAAACCCTGCTGGTGCGCTACCTCAACGAGCTCCTCTACCTCATCCAAACCAAGGGCTTCGTACCCGGAAGGGCCAGGCTCCGGATCACCCCCGTCCGAGGGGGGTTTCGCCTCACCGCCACCCTGTGGGGCGAGCCCCTGGGGGAAGGCCTTGGCTTCCAAGGGGAGGTGAAGAGCGCCACCTACCACGGGCTTTCCGTGCGCCAGGAAGGGGGCCGCTGGCGGGCCCAGGTGATCCTAGACGTGTAGGGCGGCCAAGCGCTGCCGCACCCGGTCCATGAGCCCCGCTCTTACCAGGGCCCTGGCCCGGAGGAGGGCGTTTTTCACCGCCAGCTCGTCTGCCGAACCGTGGCCGACGAAGACGGGCCCCTCCACCCCCAAAAGGGGCATGGCCCCGTACCGGGCCGGGTCCACCCGGTCCTTCACCCGGCGCAGGGCCCCCCTGGCCAAAAGCCCGCCCAGCCGGGCCATTGGCGAAGAGGTGAGGGCCTCCTTGATCCAGGCGAGGAGCACCTTGGCCTCCCCTTCCGCCAGCTTCAGGACCACGTTCCCGGTGAAGCCGTCGGTGACCACCACCTCCACCGTCCCCAGGAGGATGTCCCGCCCCTCCACGTTGCCGTAGAACCGTTCGCCCAAGGCCTCCCTCAGGAGGGGGTAGGCCTCGAGGACCAAGGCGTTCCCCTTCCCCTCCTCCTCCCCAATGGAGAGGAGGCCCACCTTAGGGGCCAAGACCCCGCTCGCCTCGGCGTAAGCCAGGCCCATGGCGGCAAACTGCACCAGAAAGCCCGGGCGGCAGTCGGCGTTGGCCCCCCCGTCCAGGAGGAAGGTGCGCCCCTTCTGGCTGGGGAACTCCACCAAAAGGGCGGGCCTTTCCACCCCCCTGACCCGGCCCAGGGCGAAGAGGGCCGCGGCCAGGGTGGCCCCCGTGTGGCCCATGGAGACCACGGCCGCCACCTCTCCCCGCCTCAGGAGGTCCATGGCCACCGCGATGGAGCTCTGAGGGCGCTTGCGCACCTGGGTGGCCTGATCCTCCATGCGGATGGCATCGGGGGCGTGAACCAGGGGGAGGCTTCCCCCGAGGCGGCGAAGCTCCGCCCTCAGGACCTCCTCGTCCCCCACCAGGACCACCTCTACACCTTCCCGGGCGGCCAGCAGGGCCCCCCGCACGGTCACCTGGGGAGCCCGGTCCCCCCCCATGGCGTCCAGGGCCACCCTCATGCGCCCGGGGGTAGGTGCTTTTCTATTCTGGCTTGGTAGTTGCGCTTGGGCTGGGCCCCCACCAGGACCTCCACGGGCTGGCCTTCCTTGAAGAGGATCACCGTGGGGATGCTCATGACCCGGTAGCGCATGGCCGTCTTGGGGTTCTCGTCCACGTCCAGCTTGGCCACCACGAGCTTGCCATCGTACTCCTGGGCCAGCTCCTCCAGGATGGGGGCGATCATGCGGCAGGGGGCGCACCACTCGGCCCAGAAGTCCACCAGGACCAGGGAAGAACCCCTCAGGACCTCCTCAAAGCTGGCGTCGTTCACCTCTATCGGCTTCGCCATACCCCCTCACTCTATAGCAAGGTCTCCCGGGGCCCAAGCCCCGGGCCACCTTCTTTGGCTCACCGCTTCCTCTTCCCGCCCTTCTTCTTCCCGCCCCCAAAGCCTCCCGTGCCCCGGAGGAAGCTCTTCAGCTTGTTCTCAAACTCGGGGGACTGCTTGGGCAGGCGCCGGGGCCTGGGGGGAGGGCTGCCCTCGGGAGCGGGGGTCAGGTCCTTGATGGAGAGGTCCAGGCGGCCCTTGGGGTCGCGCCCCTTGACCATGACCTGGACGATGTCCCCCTCGTTGAGGAAGTCCCGGACGTTCCGCACGAACTCGTGGGCGATCTGGGAGATGTGCACCAGGCCCTGCTCTCCCCCAGGGAGCTCCACGAAGGCGCCGAAATCCGTCACCCGCACCACGCGGCCCTCTACGATGCTTCCTGCTTCTAGCTCCACGTTCCTTCTCCTCGCGCGGTCTTGCCGCGATGCCCCCACTATAGCACAAGGGGCCGGACCCCCCTCGAGTCCAAGGAGGCCAGGAGCTCGGCGAAGGTCCGGCCCAAGAGGGGGTGGCGGCCCGTAGGCAGGAGGTCCACAAGGGGCACCAGGACGAAGGCCCGCTGGTGCAGGCGGGGGTGGGGCACCCTCAGGCCCTCCTCCTCCACGACCAGGTCGCCGTAGAGCAGGAGGTCCAGATCCAGGGTCCTTGGGCCAAAGCGCTCCTTGCGCTCCCGGCCCAAGCGCTCCTCTATGCGGAGCATCTCGGAGAGGAGGAGCCGGGGCGGAAGCCCCGTCTCCAGCTCGGCCACCAGGTTCAGGTAGAGGGGCTGGGGCGGGCCCACGGGGTCGGTCTCGTAGACGGGGGAAAGCCGGAGAAGGCGGGTCTCGGGCAGCCGGGAGAGGGCGGAAAGCCCCGCAAGGAGGTAGGCCGCCCGGTCCCCCAGGTTGCTCCCTAGGCCCACGTAGGCCTTCACGGCGCCTCGAGGAGCCGCACCAGCTCCCGCACCTCCCGGGCCCGGTCCTTGGGCACCACCAGGACCTCGTCCCCCACCTTGGCCACCACCAGGCCGGAGACCCCCAGGGTGGCCACCGTGCCCCGGTCGGCGTAGACCACGCAGCCGAAGGTGTCCAGGGCCACGTGCCGCCCCCCTCCCAGGCGCACGTTCTCCTGTTCGTCCTGGGCGAAGACCCGCTCCAGGGCCCGCCAGTTGCCCACATCGTCCCAGGGGAAGCGGCCCAGGACCACCCTCAAGGCCTCCGCCTTCTCCATCACCCCGTAGTCTATGGAGATCTTGGGGAGCCCCCCATACACCCCTTCCAGGGGCTCCCCCCGGAGGAGGCGCGTGAGGGCCTCGGCGTGGCTCGGCAGGTGGCGGCGGAAGAGCTCGGCCATGGTGCCGGGGGTGAAGGCGAAGACCCCTCCGTTCCACACGTACCCTCCCTTCAGGTACTCCAGGGCCTTGGCGTAGGAAGGCTTTTCCACAAAGCCCTCCCCCCGGTACCAAAGGCCCTCCCTCGGCCCCAGGCGGATGTAGCCGTACTCCGTCTCCGGGCGGGTGGGCCTGAGGCCCAGGACCACCACATACCCCTCCTCCGCCGCCTCCAGCATGGCCGCAAGGGCCTCGCGGTAGGCCTCCTCGTCCCCCACGTAGTGGTCGGCGGGGAGGACCAGAAGGCGGTCTGCGCCCTCCCTTAAGGCGGTGGCCACCCCGAGGAGCACGGCCCCGGCGGTGTCCCGCCCCAGGGGCTCGAGGAGGAGCCGAACCCCGTCGGCGTAGGGGCGGGCCACCGCCTCCTGGTCCTTCCGGACGACGAGGAGCGTGTTCTCCTTGGGCACCAGGGGGGCGATGCGCTCCAGGGTGGCCTCCAATAGGGTCTTGCCGTTCAGGAGAGGCAGGAAGGGCTTGGGGAGGTCCTCCCGGGAGAGGGGCCAGAGCCTCTCCCCCCGCCCTCCCGCCATGACCAGGGCATAGGCCTTCACGCTCCCACCACCTTTCGGTAAAGGGTTAGGTAGTCCTCCGCCATCCGCCTCCTGGAGAACCGGGCCTCGGCGTAGAGGCGGATGGCCTTGCGGTCCAGGGTCTTAAGCCGCTCCAGATAGTCCAAGGCCTCCTCCCAGCCCTCCACCAAAAACCCCGTCTCCCCGTGGCGCACCGTCTCGGGGAGGGCCCCCAGGGGCCTCGCTAGGACGGGCACCCCGCTCATCATAGCCTCCACGGGGGCAAGGCCGAAGGGCTCCTTGAAGTTCACGAAGTGGAGGAGGGCGATGGCCCCCGCAAGGAGCTCGCCCCGGGCCTCGGGGTCCACGGGCCCCAGAAACTCCACCCCTTCTCCCAGCAGGGGGGCCACCTGGTCCCGGAAGTAGGCCTCGTCCTGAATGGGCCCGGCGATCTTCAGGGGCAGCCTCGCCCTCCGGGCAAAGAGGATGGCCTCCCGGATCCCCTTGTCCGGGTGGATGCGGGAGAGGACAAGGAGGTGCTTTCCCCCTTCCCCAAGGGGGTAGCGCCCCGGGTCCACCCCGTGGTGGACCACGCCCAAATAGGGGAGGCCCGGGTCCTTGTCGGCCTCGGAGATGGCCACGTAGTGGACGTGGGGCAGGGCAGCATAGCGGCGGTAGACCTTCTTGATCCTCTCGCTGGAGAAGCCGTGGATGGTGGTGAGGACCGGGACCCGCACGAAGGGGGTGAAGTAAAGGGGCATGAAGTCGTAGTGGTTGTGGAGAAGGTCAAACTCCCCCGCCTCCTCCATGGCCTTGGCGATGTGGAGGAACTCCTCCACCTTCCAATCCGCCTCCTTGTCCTCCCAGAGGGGCTTCCTGGCGGTGCAGCGCAGGGGGGCCCGGGTTTTGGAGTCACAGGTGGCGTAGAGGACCACCTCCACCCCGAGGTCCAGAAGGGCCTCGGTGAGGTCAAAGACCACCTGCTCCCAGGGGCCGTAGCGCCTGGGGGGGACGCGCCAGGCGATGGGGGCCAGCATGGCCACCCTCATGGGGCCTCCTCCCGGGGAAAGGGCCCTTGCGCCAGGGCCTGCCAGGCGAGCAGGTAGGAGAGGAGGGCCTCGGCCCCACGGTTGCGGTTGGGGCCTTCCGGAGTCAGGCCGTCCATGGGGCCGAAGGCGTCCACCAGGGGAAGGCCGAGGCGGTTCCGCCCGTGGAACCAGAGGAAGGCGAGCTCAGCCTTGGACCTCTCCCCCACCCGCAGGTAGAAGCTCACCGCCGCCTTGGCCTCTATGGGTTGCTGGTCAAAGAGGGGCTTGGCCTCCCCGGGGGACATGAAGGCGTTGCCGATGGGGTCAAAGAAAGGGGCGCCTTCCCCAGAGAAATACATCCGGTCCAGAAGGCTCTGGGCCCGACGGACAAGCCCCAAGGCCTCCCCGTCGCCGAAGGCTTGGGCGTAGGCCCACAGGGCCTCGAGGGGCCGGTGGTTGGCGTAAGTGAGGGGGCCGGGGAAGGGCCAGGAGGCCTCCGCCTGGGCGAAGGCCTGGCGAAGCCTCTTCCCCAGAAGGTAGGCGAGCTCGCGAAAGGGCTCCTCCCGGAGGGCCAGGAGGCCTAAAAGGGCGTAGGCCTGCGCCCTGGGCGCGCAAAGGCGCTCGGCCGCCCCAAGGGCCCGCTCCAGGGCAAAGCGGGCCGCTTCGCGGAGGTCGGCGTCTAGGCCGAGGCTGGCTGCGGCCAGGGCCAGGATGGCCCGACCCGTGGGGTCTTCCGCCTCCCCCTCGTCCTCAAACCGCCCCTCCGGGCTCAGGCCGTTGCGGAAGCGGCCGTCCCGCCTTTGCATGTAGAGGAGAAAGGCCAGGTAGGTCCGGACCAGGGCCGGGTCCCGGGCGCCCGGGGGGAGGAGGGCCAGGTAGAGGAGGGCGCGGGCGTTGTCGTCGGTGGTGTACCCCTCCTCTAGGAGGGGAAGGCCCCCCCGGGCATGCTCCAGGAGGCCGCGGGCGTCGGTGCGGGCCCTAAGCCACTCCAGGCCGAACACCGCCCACCTCTGAAAGCAGCCTCAGGTAGGCCCGGGCCACCCGGGGCCAGGTGGCCTCCCGGGCGTAGGCGTAGGCCCGCGCCTCCATCTCCTTAAGCCGGGACGGGCTTTCCGAAAGCTCCAGGATGGCCTGGGCCCAAGGCTCGGGGTCGGGAGGGAGGAGGACCCCTCGGCCCCCGGCCAGGGCGTGGCGGGCGTGCCAGAAGGGCGTGGCGAGCACCGCCTTGCCCAGGGCCAGGGCGTAGGAGAGGGTGCCGGAGGAAACCTGCTCCAGGTTGGGGTACGGGAGGAGGAAGAGGTCCGCTGCCCCCACCAGGCGGTAGAGGGCCTCTTCGGAGAGGTATCCCTCCCTTAAGAGGAAGGCCCGGGCCACGCCGAGCCTCTCGGCCAGGGCCAGCAGCTCCTCCAGGTACCGCCTTCCCTCCCGGCGCTCCAACTTGGGGTGAAGGCTCCCCGCCACCAGGTAGCGCACCCTGGGGTTCTGGCCCAGGACCCGGGGCAGGGCCTTCAGGACGAGCTCTATCCCTTTCCCCGGCCCCAGGAGGCCGTAGGTCAGGAGGAGGAACTCCCCTTCAAAGCCTAAGGCCCGCTTCAGGGCCTCCTTGTCGGGCCTTGGGAGGTCCGGCACCCCGTGGGGGATGTGGACCACGGGGGCCCGCACCCCTAGCCGCCCTAGAAAGGACTCCCCTTCGGGGTGAAGGGTCACCAAGGCCGAAGCCCCCGCCCCGATCTCCTTTAGGAGGCCCTGCATGAAGGAGGCGTCCTCGAGGCTCAAGCCCGGAGGCGGGGCCTGGAAGAGGGTGTGAAGGACGACCACCTTCACCCCACTTCCCTGTAGGAAATCCACAAACCACTCCCCCCACCGGCCCCCGTAAAGCCCGTACTCGTGCTGGAGGATCCAAGGCCTGGGGGCGGAGAGGGCGCGGTAAGCCTGCCGCCTCTCCTTGGGCACCACCCAGCGCACCTCCTCGGGGAAGGGCAGGTCTAGGTCGGCCTCCTCCGCCACCACGGCCACCTGGGCAGGAAGGCCGGCCTCGAGGAGGGCGCGCCGCAGATCGCGGTTGAAGGTGGCGATCCCGCAGCGGATGGGAGGGTACGTGCCCACCAGGGTCAGCATCCTCCACCTCCTTGCCCCCCCGGGGGGGCTTTTCCTATTATAGCCCATATTTGAGTCTAACATTGGAAGTTTCTTGCACAATAACGCGCAAATAGGAGAAAGGTGGGTTGACATCCTAAGGCCATCCCCCTACCCTTAGGGGGAGATGTGCGCCCGGGGCAAAACCTGAAGGGGCCTGGGAAGCGGCGCTTCCCGGGCGGGTCCCGGGGCTTTTCTTTATGGGAGGTGCGGGGTGGAACGCGCGGTAAAGGAAGACTGGCGGGCCCTCTTGGAGGCGGAGAAGGCCCTGGACACCGGGGTCTACACCAAGCATGACCTCCTCCTCGTCCGGGGCCGAGGAGCCAGGGTCTGGGACGCCGAGGGGAACGAGTACATTGACTGCGTGGGGGGATACGGGGTGGCCAACCTGGGCCACGCCAACCCCGAGGTGGTGGAGGCGGTGAAGCGGCAGGCCGAGACCCTTATGGCCATGCCCCAGACCCTCCCCACCCCTATGCGGGGGGAGTTCTACCGCGCCCTCACCGCCATCCTCCCCCCGGAGCTCAATCGGGTCTTTCCGGTGAACTCCGGCACCGAGGCCAACGAGGCCGCCCTCAAGTTCGCCCGGGCCCACACGGGCAGGAAGAAGTTCGTGGCCGCCATGCGGGGCTTCTCGGGAAGGACCATGGGAAGCCTCTCCGTCACCTGGGAACCCAAGTATCGGGAGCCTTTCCTTCCCCTGGTGGAGCCCGTGGAGTTCATTCCCTATAACGACGTGGAGGCCCTAAGGCGGGCCGTGGACGAAAAGACCGCGGCGGTGATCCTCGAGCCCGTCCAGGGGGAAGGGGGCGTGCGCCCCGCCACGCTGGAGTTCCTGAAGGCCGCCCGGGAGATCACCCGGGAGAAGGGGGCCCTGCTCATCCTGGACGAGATCCAGACCGGCATGGGCCGAACGGGGAAGCGCTTCGCCTTTGAGCACTTCGGTGTGGTCCCCGACATCCTCACCCTGGCCAAGGCCCTGGGGGGTGGGGTGCCCCTGGGAGCCGCGGTCATGCGGGAGGAGGTGGCGCGGAGCATGCCCAAGGGAGGGCACGGGACCACCTTCGGGGGGAACCCTCTGGCCATGGCCGCCGGGGTGGCCGCCATCCGCTACCTGGAGCGCACCAGGCTTTGGGAAAGGGCAGCGGAGCTTGGGCCCTGGTTCATGGAAAGGCTGAGGGAGATCCCCTCCTCCAGGATCCGCGAGGTGCGGGGGATGGGCCTCATGGTGGGCCTGGAGCTCAAGGAGAAGGCGGCCCCCTACATTGAACGCCTGGAGAAGGTGCACCGCGTCCTCACCCTCCAGGCAGGGCCCACGGTGATCCGCTTCCTGCCGCCTTTGGTGATTGAAAAGGAAGACCTGGAGCGGGTAGTGGAGGCGGTGAGGGCGGTGCTAGCATAGGGGGATGAGGCAGCGTTACCGCGGGGTGGTGGAGCAGGACGAGGAGGGCTACTTCGTGGCCCACGTGCCCGAGCGGCACGCCCACACCCAGGCCCAAAGCTTTGAAGGGCTCCTCCAGCGCCTGGAGGAAGCCATCGCCGTATCCGAGGAGAAGGCGGAAGTCGTAGGCCTGGAGGGCGAGCGGGAAATGGAAGCGGCGTGAGCCCCCGCCTCATCCCCATCCCTGGCCAGGAGCTCGCCCGGCTCCTGGAGGAGGGGTTTCAGGTGGTGCGGGTCCGGGGAAGCCACGTGCGGCTTCGGCACCCCGACGGCCGGGCCACCACGGTACCCGGAGACCTTAAGGCCGGGGACCCTCCTTGCCATCCTCAAGGACGTGGACTGGAGCAAGGAAACCTATGAGCGGAAGTGCCTTGGATCCCGTTGAGTTCCTAAAGGGGGCCCTGGAGATCCCTTCCCCTTCTGGGGAAGAGCGCCTCCTGGCCGAGTACCTGGCCGAGGGGATGGAGAGGCTGGGGATCCGGTCCTTTGTGGACGAGGCGGACAACGCCCGGGGCCAGGTGGGCAAGGGCCCCATCCAGGTGGTCCTCCTAGGGCACATTGACACCGTGCCGGGACGGATCCCCGTGCGCCTGGAAGGGGGCAAGCTCTTCGGCCGGGGAGCGGTGGACGCCAAGGGCCCCTTCGTGGCCATGATCTTTGCCGCGGCCTCGCTTCCCGAGGAAACCTTGCGCCGCCTCACCGTCCACCTGGTGGGGGCCACGGAGGAGGAGGCCCCGAGCTCCAAGGGGGCGAGGTTCGTGGCCTCCCGGCTCCAGCCCGACTACGTGGTCATCGGCGAACCCTCAGGCTGGGAAGGGATCACCTTGGGGTACAAGGGGAGGCTCCTCGTCAAGGTGAAGCGGGAAAAGGACCACTTCCACTCCGCCCACCATGAGCCCAACGCCGCCGAGGAGCTCGTGAGCTACTTCGTGGCCATCAAGGCCTGGGCCGAGGCCATGAACGTGGGCCAAAGGCCCTTTGACCAGGTGCAATACACCTTGAGGGACTTCAAAGTCCACCCGGCCGAGCTTAAGCAGGTGGCGGAGATGTTCTTGGATCTCAGGCTTCCCCCGAGGCTTCCCCCGGAGGAAGCCATCCGTCACCTCACCGCCTACGCCCCGCCCACCCTGGAGCTGGAATTCTTCGGGCGGGAGGTCCCCTACCTCGGCCCTAAGGACACCCCCCTCACCCGGGCGTTGCGCCAGGGGATCCGGAAGGCGGGGGGAAGGCCCGTTTTTAAGCTCAAGACGGGAACGAGCGATATGAACGTCCTCGCCCCTCACTGGAGGGTGCCCATGGTGGCCTACGGGCCGGGAGACTCCACCCTGGACCACACCCCCCACGAGCACATCCAGGTGGAGGAGTTCCTGAAAGGGATTGCCGTCCTAAGAGAGGCCCTGAAGGTCCTGGGGGAAGGGGGCGGAACGCGCGTGGGCTAAACTGGGGACGTGGCCCTTCCCTGGCTCTGGCCCATCGCCCTCCTGCCGCTTCTCGCGCTCCTTCCCGCCACCGCTCCCTGGAGCGAGGGCGTCCTCACCCCCCTGGTGGTCCTGGGGAGCGGGGCCTATTTGCTGGGCCGGCAGGAGGGCCGGGCCTTCGGCCTGGGCCTTCTCTTCCTGGGCCTTGGGGACGCGGTCCGGACCCTGGAGGGGGCGGGAAGCCTGCCCCGGGAACTCCTCTACCCGATGGGCTACGCCGCCCTCACCTTCGCCCTCCTCAGGCTTCCAGGAAAGCCCCCGAGGCTCACGCTGGCCCTTCTTCCCCTGGCCCTCCTGGGCGGGCTCGCCGCCCTCCGAGCCGGAGCTGGGATGGAGCGGCTCCTCCTTCTATGGGATGCCCTCCTCCTCCTCCTTCTCCTCCCCAGGCTGGAGACGCTCTTTCAGGAGGGCTTCCTCCCGGGGCGGGCGCTTTTGGGAGCGGGCCTGCTCCTCCTTATGTTTTCGGACATGGGCTCCGCCTACGTCACGGCCGATGACCGCTACCCCACGGGTCACCCCGCCCACCTCCTCCGGAGCCTGGGTTCCCTCTTCCTGGCCCTGGCGGGGGTGGAGGAGCGGCGCTTGGCCACCTTCCTCCCCCAGGCCCTGGCCCTAGGGGGGGTTTTTCTCCTGCCCGTGGCCTTCCTCCAAGGCCCTGCTCCCGGGGAGGTGCGGTTTTTGGCTGTCTACGGAGGGTTAACGAGCGCCTTGGGCCTCCTCTTCGCCTCCTATCGGCAAGGGCACCGGGCTCTGGCCAGGAGCCAGGGCTGGACCCGCTTCCTGGAGGCGCTGGCCCGGCTCTCCCCCCGCATCACCCAGACCCTGAGCCCCGAGGCGGTCCTCCTCGAGGCCCTAGAGGCCGCCCGCGCCCTCCTGCCGGAGGCCGTGGGGCTGGAGGTACGAAGCCGCCGAGGCTTGGTGGGGGAACGGAGCCCCCACGCCCTGCCCCTCCCCCTGGACGGGGATGCCGCCCACCTCTACTTGAAAGCCCCTCCCCAGGAGGAAGTCCCCCCCGGCTTCCTCACCCTCCTCGGCGAGCGCATCCGGCAGGTGCTCAAGCAGGTGGAATGGGGCGCCTTGGCCTTCACCGATCCCCTCACCGGGCTTCTCAACCGCCGGGGCCTCGAGGCGGAGCTCCCCAAGCTCCTCGCCCTGGCCCGGCGCTACCAGGCCCCCCTGAGCGTGGTCATGCTGGACATAGACCACTTCAAGCGGGTGAACGACACCTACGGGCACCCTGTGGGGGACGAGGTGCTTAGGCGCCTGGGGCGCATCCTCCAGACCAGCGTCCGCCAGGAGGACCTGGCCGTGCGCTACGGGGGGGAAGAGTTCCTTCTCCTCCTCTTCGGGGCCGACCGCCAGGCGGCCAAGGAGGTGGTGGAGCGCATCCGCGAGCGCTTCCGCGCCGAACGCGTGGACCCGATCCCTCACCCCCTCACCCTTTCCGGAGGGGTGGCGGGAGGGGAGATACCCCAGGACCCGGCCCAGGTGGAAGAGTGGGTCCTCCGGGCAGACTACGCCCTCCTGCGGTCCAAGGAGGCGGGGCGGGACCGGGTGACGCTGGCCTAATCCCATCCCAAAGCACTACTTCTTGGACATCATCTTAGCTACCATGGCCTCGAGGGCCCTCCTCTCTTCGTTCATGGCGCCAAAAGCCTTGCCCATAGCCTTCAAAAGGAGGAAGAGCATCCCCAAGGCCTTCTGCACCTCGGGGTCGGAGAGCTGCTTCCAAAGCCCCACAAGCCCCACCCGGGGCGGGTCCTGCATCACCTCAGGGGTGAAGGTCTCCGCGAGGCCCTTCTGCAGGGCTCCCGCCATCATGCCCACTGCGGCGGGCTCAATCCGGGAAAGGATATCCAAAACGTTCGCCCCGTGGGAGATAAGCCTTAAGAGCTGGGGCTCCATGAGCATCCCCAAACCCTCGCCGAAGTTTTCCGAGAGGTGGCCGAGGAAGGCTAAGGCTCCCGAGCGGTTCAGCTTCTCCAAGGTCTCCGCCAGCTTGTCCAGGGCCTCCGCCTGGTCCAGGAAGCGGGCAAGAAGGGAAACCAGCTGGAGGTTCTTGGGATCCAGGAGGAGGCCCAGGTTTTCGGCCAGAGTATCCCCCACCCCCATCTTGGCAAGCAGGGCGAGGCCGCTTTTCTCCAGGATCTCCTCTAGCCGGGCCAGGCGTTCTTCCACGCTGAGGGTGGTCTCCATGCGCACCTCCTACTCAATGAGGGTGGCAAACCAGAAGCCCTCAAAGAGCATCTTCGTCACCCGTACCCACTTGCCCACGGCCATAACCCCGCAGGAAGGCATACCCGTGCCCGCTAAAACCTGGTCAAAGGCGCACTGGGGCAGGAGGGCGTTGTCACCGAAGTCCATGATGCACATGGCCACGGGGTTGAAGGGTTCGCCGATGTAGGCCCCCTTGAGGTCGGAGGCGATCACCCCCGCCACGTACTCCCCCTGGAAGTGGGCCACCACCCCGGCGGGGGGAAGCATGAGGGCGGGGTTCACCGTGTCCCCGATGAGGAAGACGTTTGGGAAACTTGGGGAACGGAAGGTCGCGCGGTCCACCTCGGGGAAGCCGTTCGGCCCTGCCAAGGGGCTTTCCCGCACCACCCGGTTCGGGGCGAAGGGAGGGGTGAGGATGAGGAGGTCGTAGGCAAGCTCCCGGCCGTCCTTGGCCTTGACCTTTCCCGGTTCAAAGGCCATGGGCTCAAACTCCCCGTGGAAGGCGATATTCTTAGCCTTAAGGATCTCCATCACCTTGCCGGAAATCACCGGTCCCATACCCGCAAGGGGCGCCGGGTTCAGGTGGAAGACCTCCACGGTGCTCTTTTTCCGGATGCCCTTCACCTTGAGAGCGAACTCCACCTGCCCCGCCACCTCGTAGGGCGCAGGAGGGCAGGGGTAGTAGGGGGAGGAAACCCCCACTACCACCCGGCCGCCCTTGAAGGACCTCAAGGCCTCCCGGAGCTTCAAGGCCCCCTCCAGGCTCCAGGGAGCGTAACTGTCCTGGGCCGGGGAGGGCAGGGCCTCGGCCCCCAAGGAGACGATCAGGTAATCGTAGGTGTGCTCCCCGGCTGTGGTCTTCACCCGGTTCCTCTCCGGGTCTAGGGCCTCCACCGTGGCCTGGAGGTACTGGATCCCCCGCTTCTCCAGGTTGGCCAGAGGACGGCGGATTTGATCGGGCTCCCGCATACCGAAGGCCACCCAGGGGTAGGCAGGCATGAACTCGTGGTGGGTGTTCTTGTCCACCAGGGTGACCTGCACCTCGTTGCCCAAAAGCCGCTTCACCTTGTTGGCCGCCACCAGGCCGCCGGAGCCGCCGCCTAAGACCAGAACCTTGATCATCCTTCACCTCCCGGGTACGAATACCGTCTACCCTTACCTCCAGGGTGAACCCGGGAGGCTTGTGGGGGTAGGTGCAAATGCCCCTACCCACGCAGGCGGTGGGCGAAGAGGAGGCCGAGGCCCAAAAAGCCCAAGACCTCCCCCACCCCCACCCCCCAGCCTAGGGCGGGCAGGAGGTACCAGGCCAAGTGGAGGAGGCGGAAGAGGGCGATCCAGGCGGCGATGGGCAGGAGGTAGCGGGCCTCCCGCTTCGGAAGGTTGGTGAGGAGGTAGAGGAAGGGAAGGAGGAACCCCCCCACGGCCCATAGGGCGGCCATCCCGCCCCACACCCCTTGCCCCCGCTCCAGATAAAACTCCACCTCGTGGGGCAGGTCCCCGCCCCAGATGATGATCAGGGTGGTGGCCTCGAGGTAGATCCAGACGATGGAAAGGGCCAGGAGGAGGTTGGTGTGGTTCTGGGCCTGGCCGAGGAGGGCCTCCGTCCCCCTGCTGGCCGCCAGGGCCACGGCCACGGAGAGGGCCAGGATGACGGCGGAGAGGAGCAGGATGGCCCCATAGGAGGCGGAGTAGAAGTGGGCCTCGAGGGCCTTGAAGAGGTCAAAAGAGAGAAAGGTGCCCGCCACGAAGGCCAGGGCGAGCCCCCAGGCCCCCACCTCCGCCCGGTGCGTCCCCGGGCGGAGCCGGGCAAGGAGGAGGGCGAAGAGGGCAAAGTAGAGCCCATAGCGCAGGAGCATAAAGGGGGCGTTCAGGTAGGGGCTCCGGTGGACCAGGATGGGGTCCAGGCTGGCCTCGGGCCTCGCCCACGGGAAGAGCTCGGGCAGGAAGAGGAAGAAGGGAAGGCCCAAGAGGCCCATGAGGGGGAGGAGGCGGGCCAGCGGGTAGAGGTAGGGCTCCAGAGGCACCCCCCAGCGGCTGAAGAGGGCGTTATGGAGGAGGAGGACGAGGAGGGCCCCCAGGGAGAGGAGGAGGAAGAAGGCAAAGGGAAAGTAGGCGGCCGGAGCCCCGAAGAGGAAGGCCAAGGCGTAGAGGCCTAGGCCCAGGAGAAGCGGCCAAGAAGGGCTTTGCTCAATGGACCTCTGCATTCACCACCTCCTTTGGACAGGCCTCCAGGAGGAGGCACCGCTTGATGTAGCGGGCGATGAGCCAGCGCTCCCTTTCGGGGATGCGGCTCCGGTAGGAAAACATCCGGCCGAAGCCGTTGGTGGCGGCGAAGTAGAAGTAGCCCTCGGGCATCGCCTTCACGGCCGGGTCGTGGTAGGAGCGGGGCCTGGGAACCCCGAGGGGGATGACCCGGCCGTCCCCTTCCCCTCTCACCCCGTGGCACACGGCACAGAAGCTCTGGTACAGGGCCTTGCCCCGCAGGAGCTCGGCTTCGGTAAAGGCAAAGGGGCTCTCGGCGAAGCCCCCCTCGGGCTTAAGGCCCGCCCGAACCCCGGGGCTCAGGTTCTCCCCCAAGCGCACCCTCTCCGCGGGCACCTCCACCTGGAGGGGGCTTTCCCGGAAGGCCTTCACCTTGGGCTGGTCCCACATCCAGCCGCAGGCCGAGAGCAAGAGGGGCAGGAAAAGCGCCAAGCTACGCACGGCGCACCTCCTCCACCTCCGCCCCCAGGCTTTTCAGCAGGTCCCGGGTGGCCTCAGGGTCAAACCGGGGGTCGGAGGCGTAGACGAACACCCCATAGCCGTCCACCAGGACCCGGGCATAGCCCCGCGCCCAGACCGCAGGGTGAACGGCCAGCGGGAGGCCGTTCAGGTAAAGGAGGACGAGGAAGATCCCCACCGTGATGGTGAGGATGGTGAGCTCAAAGGCCACCGGGATGTAGGCCGGCCAGCCCAGGAGGGGCTTCCCGCTGGCGTTTAGGGGGTAGTCCAGCTGGGTGTAAACCTGGAGGAAAAGCCCGAGCCCCGCTCCCAAGACCCCGAGGAGGAAGGCGATCCAGGGGATGCGCTCGTCCTTGCCCAGGACCGCCTCCAGGCCCTCCACGGGGTTGGGGGTCAGGGCCTCGAGGCGGCGGTAGCCCGCCTCCTTGAGGGCCTTTAGGGCCCCAAGGAGGCTCTCCGGGGAGTCAAAATAGGCCAGGAGTCCGTAGAGCATGCCGACCTCCTAGTGTCCCTTGAGCTTGTGGAAAAGGTGGACCATCTCCGCCACGGCGATGGGGGGGAAGAGGCGGATGAAAAGGGCGAGGCCGAAGAGGAAGAAGCCGATGGTGCCGAGATAGAGGGTCCAGTCCACCCAGGTGGGGAAGTAGAGGTGGGCGTTCCCGGGAAGGAAGTCGCGGGAAAGGCTGATGACCACGATGACAAACCGCTCCAGCCACATCCCCACGTTGGCCAGGAGGGAGAAGACGAAGAGCCAGGTGAGGTTCCTGCGGAAGCGGGGGAACCAAAGGGTCTGGAGGAGGACCACGTTGATGAGCATCATGGCCCAGTAGTAAGGGGCGTAGGGCCCGGTCATGCGCCAAAGCTGCTGGGCCCACTCGGCGGGCTCGGCCGAGTACCAGGCCACGAAGATCTCCAGGAGGTAGATGTAGGCCACCCCGAGGCCGCTGGCCAAGGTGACCTTGGCCATCCAGTCCAGGTGCCTTTCCGTGATGACCCCCTCGAGGCGGTACCACTTCCTTAAGGGGATGATGAGGGTGAGGGCCATGGCGAAGCCGGAGTAGATGGCCCCGGCGGCGAAGAAGGGGGGGAAGACGGTGATGTGCCAGCCCGGCACCACCCCGTAGGCGAAGTCCATGCTCACCACGGAGTGGACGGAGATGACCACCGGGGTGGCGAGGCCCGCCAGAAGCACGTAGACCGCCCGGTAGCGCTGCCAGTGGACCGCGTTCCCCGTCCAGCCCAGGGAGAGCCATCCGTAGAGCTTTCTCCGCCACCCCTGGCTCCTCTCCCTGAGGAGGGCCAGGTCGGGGATGAGGCCCAGGTAGAGGAAGAGGGTGGAGATGGTGAGGTAGGTCATGATGGCCAGCACGTCCCAGGAGAGGGGACTCTTGTACTGGGGCCAGATGGCGAGGGTGTTGGGGTAGGGCAGGACCCAGTAGAAGTTCTGGGGGCGGCCCATGTGGATCAGGGGATAGGTGGCGGCGCAGAGGACGGCAAAAAGGGTCATGGCCTCCGTGACCCGGTTCAGGGAGTCCCGCCAGTTCTGCCGCATGAGGACCAGGATGGCGCTGATCAGGGTCCCGGCGTGGCCGATGCCGATCCACCAGACGAAGTGGACGATGTCCAACCCCCAGGCCACGGGCTGGTTGATGCCCCAGGTGCCGAGGCCGCGCACGAAGGTGACCAGGATGGCGTAGAGCCAGGCCAAGGTGAGGGCAAAGCCTACGGCCAGGACCACCCGCCAGGGCCTAGGCGGGGGCTTCTCCACCGGTTCCAGGAGCTTCTCCACCAGGGTCCTCTCCGTCCACTCCCCCTGGATGAGGTCATGGTCGGGATGGGGCTCCTTATGCGCCATGGTCCGCCTCCTTCAGCCTGGGGTTCGGGTTTTTCAGGTGGGCCAGGTACGTGGTGCGAGGCCAGGTGTTGACCTCCTCCAACAGGACATAGTGCCGCCCGTCCTGGCGGTGGGCCTGGATGGGGTCGTTGGGGTCCAGGAGGTCGCCGAAGTGGATGGCCTTCCCCGGACAGGCCTCCTGGCAGGCGGTCCGGATCTCCCCAGTGCGGATCCCCCGGCCTTCCTTGGCGGCCTCCGCCCGGGCCAGCTCAATGCGCTGGACGCAGTAGGTGCACTTCTCCATCACCCCGCGGCTCCGGACCGTCACCTCGGGGTTCATGAGGAGGGCGAGGGGGCTCTCCTTGGCCCGCCTCGGGTCCCCCTTGCCCAGGAAGGCCTCGGCGTAGGGGAAGAAGTTGAAGCGCCGTGCCTTGTAGGGGCAGTTGGCGGAGCAGTACTTGGTGCCCACGCAGCGGTTGTAGACCATGAGGTTGAGGCCCTCGCTGGAGTGAACGGTGGCGGCCACGGGGCAGACCGCCTCGCAGGGGGCCTTCTCGCAGTGCTGGCACATGACGGGCTGGTGGAAGACCCCCTCCTCGGCGAAGTAGCGGTCCACGCGGATCCAGTGCATCTCCCGGCCCTTTTGCACCTCCTCCTTGCCCACCGCGGGGATGTTGTTCTCCACCTGGCAGGCAAGGACGCAAAGCCCGCACCCTAGGCATCGGGTGAGGTCCACGGTCATGGCCCAAGCGTGCTCCCCCTGGGGCCAAGGGGGGTAGAAGGAAACCCCCTTTTCCTCCTTGGGCGCCGCCTTCAAGGCCTCCTCTTCGCTAAGGACCTTGACCGCCTCCACCTCCCCCAGATCGCCGTGGTACTGGGTGGAGACCAGGGGGTAGTCCCGGCCCGTGGGGCTTACCTCTGCGGCAAAGACCACACCCTCCGGGTGGAAGAAGTGGGAAAGGGGCGCGGTGAGGCTCCCCTGGGGGAGGAGGGGCAAGGGCCAGAGGGGAAGGAGGGCCTCCCTTCCCCCCGCCCGCACCCGGAGAAGGGGCCTCCGGGGGTCGCCCCGCCTCTCCCGGGCGCGGATCCCCTCCAAAAACCCGAGCCTTTCGGCCTCCTCCTCGCCGACGAGGAGGGCCCCATCCCAGACCAGGCGGGAAAGGGGCCGAGGAAGCTCCTGAAGGTAGGGGTTTTCCCGGTAGCGCCCGTCGTAGAGGCTGGCATCGGGGCGAAGGGTGAGCTCCAGGGGGGCCTCCTGCCGCAAGGGGGGAAGGCGCCCCTCCAGGCCTTTGGCCTCCAGGGCCAAAGGCCTGGCCTCCTCCAGGGGCCGCCCCTCCGCCAGAGCCCGCTTGGCCTCCGGGGAAAGCGCCGGAGGCTCCTCCCCAAGAAGCCCGGCCAGCACCTCCTCGAGGCCCTTTCCCCCGTAGAGGGGCTTCACCAGGGCCTGGGCTGGCCAGAGGCGGCCCAGGGCATCCCGGTGCTGGCCCCCGGCCTCCAGGGGGTGGGCCAGGGGAAGGCTAAAGGGGGCCTCCCTGGGGTAAAGGGAGAGGAGGGCGGCGAAACGCTTGCCCTCGAGGGGGGGCAAGGAGCCCTCCGCGGCCCAGACGAGGCGGCTCGCCCCTTCCGCCTCAAGGAAGGCCCTGGGGGTAGCGGGCTCCCGCTCCAGGGGGGGCACGTAGGCCACGGGGGCCCTCAGCCGGGCGTTGATGGCCATGGCCAGGGCCTGGGCTCCAGGGGAGAGGTGGACGCCGGGGAGGAGAAGCCCACCCCGCCCCAGGTCCTCCACCAGGGCGGGGAGGAACCCCCCGTAGTCCCGGGAGGGGCTGCCGGGCAAGACCCCGAGTGCCTTCGCCAGATCCAGGAGGAAGGCCTCCAGGGCGCTAGGCTTCAGGGCCAGGCGGTGGTCGGCCACGCTCCCCAGTAGGCTTCCCCCGCTTTCCACGGCGTAGATGCGGTTCATGGGGGGAAGGCGCCTTCCGCTTAGGGCCGCCCACCAAAGGTACCCGGCGGGGTGCTCGTGCAGGTCCACGTCCAGGAGGAGGACCACCTCCGCCTTTTCCGGGGCGTAGACGGGCCAGGCCCGCTGGCCGAAGAGGAGCTCCGCCCCCAAGTAGACGTTCTCCAGGCTCCAGGCCTCAAAGCGGGCCACCCTGAGGTTGGGAAATTGGGCCTGGGCCCTTTGCAGAAGGGCCTCGAGGCCAGGTGAGGTGGTGCGGGGGAGGACGAGGAGGGTCTCCCCTTCCCCCAGCGCCTTCCGCCAGGCGGCAAAGAAGCCTTTCCAGTCAGGGGCTTTCCCCTTACGGGCCGGATCGTAAAGGGCATAGAGGCCCGCCAGGGGATAAGGGCTCATGGCCCCTTCTAGGGGGGACAGGAAGAGAGGGCGCTCCTGGTAGTGGCGCACCAGGACGGGCTCGGCCACCCCAGCGTGGGCAATGGCGGTGGCGAAGGCCGTCCTCCCCCCCTCCACCACCCACTCCGGCTGGCGCACGTAGGGTACCCCCTTGCGCCGCACCACCGGGGTACAAGCGGCGAGGGTGAGAAGTCCTAGGGCCAGAAACCCCCGTCGGCTCACGGGGCCAAAGGGGAACTCCTCCCGAAAAAGCTCCTTCTCTAGGGATTCCTTGTAACCGCGCTCGGGCATCTCCCCTCCTATCGGTGGCAGGTGCTGCAGCTCGTCAGGGCCTCGGGGGGGCGCACATGGTAAAGGGCCTTAAGCCGGGCCCCCAAGGCGGGATCGGGTTGGTAGGCCATGTTGAAAACCTCCTCCCTGGGCCTTAGGCGGGCCTCGGGGCGGCGGTGGCAGTCCAGGCAGAACTTCATGGTGAAGGCCTGGGGCTGGTAGACCACGGGCATCTGGTCCACCCGGCCGTGGCATTCGGCACACCCCACGCCCTTGGCCACATGGGCCGCATGGTGGAAGTAGACGAAATCCGGAAGGTTGACCACCCGGTTCCAGCGGATGGGCTCCCCCGTCTCCCAACTCTTCCGCACCAGGGCCAGGTTGGGGCTTTGCGGCCTGACGTAGGTGTGGCAGGTCATGCAGGTCTCCGTGGGGGGCAGGCCTGCGTAGGCCGCGTGCTCCACCGCGGCGTGGCAGTAGCGGCAGGAAAGGCCAAGCCCCCCGGCGTGGAGGGCGTGGCTGAAGGGAACGGGCTGGGGCACGGACAGGGTGCGCTGCTCAAAGGCCCCCACCGCCACCCCGGAGAAGACCACCAGGAGAAGGGCAGCCACCCCGAGCACCGAACCCCAGAAGAGGGTCTTGACCCACCGGTTTCTTCGCCTCATACCACCTCCGGCCTCAAAGGCCAAGGCTACGGGCATGGACCCTGCGGATCAATCCGGGCTTGAGGAGCGTCTCATAAGGAAGCCGGCCGTGCCCGCGCTGACCCCTAAGTAAGGTTGTTTCAGGGGTAAGCTACCCTAAGGGCGTAGGGACAAATGTCCCGGGAATCCACCAGGACTTTACCCACATCTCCGTTTCGTGGTAAATCTCCCCTTGCGGGCGCAGCCCGTATCTGGTACCGGGGGTGATCCATGGACATGCTCAAGGTGGCCGAGGCCAGGCTCCAGGAGTTCACGGGCCGTTTTGCGAGCGTTTTCCCCCGATAAGCGCCTCCACCGACGGTTTGAAGAGGTGGTGCGGGGCGCCTTGGCCGCAGGCTCAGCCCGGGTGAGCGAGATGGTGGCCTCGCTCCCTTCTCCCCTCCAGAACCGCTTCCACCAGGCCAAAGCCCTTTACCGCTTCCTGTCCAACCCACGGGTGGAGGCAGAAGCCCTCCTTGACCGGGTCTATCAGGAGAGCGCGACTG
>NZ_ATXJ01000017.1 GCF_000421625.1 Thermus islandicus DSM 21543
CCGGGGGGACAAGAGCAGGGAGGGCAACCTCAACCTCCGCGTTGAGGTCAGGGACGGCGCGCTGTGGCTCCGGATCCACCTAGGAACCGAGGAAAAGAAGTACGCCTACGCCCTGGTGAGGACCTCCCACCTCCAGCTCAAAGCCCTCCTGGGGAGGGTCTACTCCTCCTCCCCCTACAACACCGAGCTCACCCTCAAGGACGGAAAGATCTACGCCCACCTCTCCTGGCCCGAAGAACTTCCCCCTGCCGTCCACACCAGGGAGAACGGGGTCCTCGGGATAGACGTGAACAGCGACCCCTACCACCTCGCTCTCGCCGTGGTTTCCCCCGACGGAAATCTCAAACGCTGCCTGACCCTTTCCCTGGAAGAGGTGGACCAGGCCCCTAACAAGGGGGCCAAAGAGCTGGCGCTCTGGAAGGTCGCCCACCAGGTGGTGGCCCTGGCCGAAGAACACGGGGTCGCCCTCGCCACCGAAAGGCTCAAATACCTCAGGAAGTCCAAGAGGGGCGACGGCTCGGGGCGGGGCTTCCGAAAGAAGCAGCACCGCTTCGCCTACCGCTCCCTCCTGGAGAAGGTCCACGCCCTGGCCCGTAAGCGGGGCGTGGAGGTCCTGGAGGTGAACCCCCAGGACACCTCCACGATAGGAATGCTCAAGTACGCTCCCCAGCTTTCCCTCTCCAAGGACGTGGCCGCCGCTTTCGTCATCGGGAGGAGGGCCCTTGGCCTTGAGGAGAGGCTCTCCAAGGGCTACGAGGCCCTTCTCCAGGACGAAAGCTTCCTTGCCCACGCCGAGGGGTTCTACCAAAGCCGCCTTCAAGAGCTAGAGAAGCTCAAAAGGGCGGAGGGGAACCCCTACCTCAGGCGGAGGCTTTCCCGGGAGATGGGGAAGGCCAAAGCCGCCCTTTCCCTTCTTTCGAGCCTTCCTGGTCCCCGAAGGGGCCAGAAGGCAAGCTTTCAGGGTTCGCCAAGGAGCCGGAAGGGGTCTACCGACGGAAGGAGCGCTTTCGGCGCCCATCCCTGGCGGGTCCTGAAGGCAGGCGCCTTCCTTCCTCTCCTTGGGCGCGAGGTGCCGCGAGACCTCTCGCCCCTCAAGCCCGTCCTGAACCTAGCTCCGCTGACCGTGGGACCGTGGGAGAGGTGGGCGGAAAGCCAAGACCCTCATCCTGGTGGGGGGTCGGCGTGCAGAGACGTGCGCTTCGGCTAACCAGGTCTAGGATGGAGTGACCTCAGGCCACCTGGCCCCGAGCCAGATGAAGCCCCTCGAGGGCGGCCTCGGCGGCCTGTTGCGCGGCGAAGCAGGCCCAGGCGTAGTCGCCTAGGCCCAAGCCTCCCTGGCCGTGGCGCAGGTTGTGCCTCGCCTGTTCCAGCCAGTCCCGGGCCCGATTCACCCCCTTATTACCCCACGCTCCAGGGGAGCCCAAGGCACACACCCCGCCCACCCCTTCCCCTAGACTGGTAAGGGTGAAGGCCAAGACCCTAGGCGAACTGAGGCGCACCTATCCCCTGGAGAAGCTCCGCCGCACCGTAAAGGACGAAGCCCGGGAGAACCTCCGGGAAAAGCTTCGCCGGGGAGAAAAGCTCTTCCCCGGCATCCACGGTTACGAGGACACGGTGATCCCTGCCCTGGTCCAGGCCATTCTGGCCAAGCAGAACTTCATCCTCCTGGGTACGCGGGGACAGGCGAAGAGCCGGATTCTCAGGAGCCTCACGAGCCTCCTGGACGAGGAGGTGCCCGCCCTGGCCACGGAGCTCAGGGATAACCCCCTCTCCCCCATCTCCCCCGAGGGGAAGCGCCTTCTGGAGGAGGCCGGGGACGAGGCCCCCATCGTCTGGGTGGGGAGGGAGGAGCGCTACGTGGAAAAGCTCGCCACCCCCGACACCACCGTGGCCGACCTCCTTGGGGACATGGACCCCATCAAGGCCGCCCGCCGGGGCACGGGGATGGCGGACCTGGAGAGCATCCACTTTGGCCTCCTGCCCCGGGCGAACCGGGGCATCTTCGCCGTCAATGAGCTCGCCGACCTCGCCCCCAAGGTGCAGGTGGCCCTCTTCAACATCCTCGAGGAGGGCGACGTCCAGATCCGGGGCTACCCCATAAGGCTCCCTCTGGATGTGTGGCTTGTCTTCACCGCCAACCCCCAGGACTACACCGCCCGGGGAAAGATCGTCACGCCCCTCAAGGACCGGATCGGGAGCGAGATCCGCACCCACTACCCCCGCTCCCTGGAGGAGGGCCTGCGGATCAGCGCCCAGGAAGCCTACGTACCCGAGGGCGTTTTCGTGCCCGAGTGGGTGAGGCTCTCCGTGGAGGCGGTGGCCTTCGCCGCCCGGGAGGACCGCCGCGTGGACCAGACGGCAGGGGTCAGCCAGCGCCTCGCCATCAGCCTTTTGGAGGTGGTGGCGGCCAGCGCCGAACGAAGGGCCCTCCTCTACGGGGGAAGGCCTGTGGCCAGGCCCTTGGACCTCTACCAGGGGTTTCCCGCCATCACGGGGAAGCTGGAGCTGGAGTACGAGGGGGAGCTCCAGGGGGCAGAAAGGGTGGCGCGGGAGATCGTCCAGCGGGCCTTCGGCCTGGTCCTCCCCCGGTACCGCCTCAAGACCGAGCCCATCGTGGCCCACTTTGAGGCGGGGAACCTCCTCACCCTCCCCGAGGGAGAGGTCAAGGGGGCCCTCGAGGCCCTCGCCCAGGTGCCGGGGCTGCTGGAGGCGGCAAGGGCCCTGGCGGGGGAGGACGCCCCCGAGGTCCTCCTTTCCGCCGGGGAGTTCGTCCTGGAGGGCCTGGTGGGGCGGCGGAAGCTCTCCCGGGGCGAGGCGAGCTACCAGGCGGCAGAGCGCCCGAGGAGCTATGGCAACTAGCCTGGACCGTGACAAGGAGGCGGTTCTAAAGGCCCTGGGGCCCCACCTCCAGGGTACGGGGGCGAGGCTCTTCCTCTTTGGCTCCTTCGCTCGAGGGGAGGGGAGGCGGGCCTCCGATTTGGACCTCGCCCTCCTCTCGCCCACGCCCCTCGCCCCCCTCATGCCCCTCCTTCGGGAGGCCCTGGAGGAGGCCCCCGTGGTGCGGCGGGTGGACCTCGTGGACCTCGCCGAGGCCGAGCCCGCCTTCCGGGAGCGGGTGCTTAGGGAGGGCGTCCTGTGGGCCGAGTTTTAGAGCGGATCCAGGTCGTAGAGAAGGCCCTCGCCACCCTCAAGGAGCTTGCCTTCCTCCAAGACCCAAGCCCCGTGGAGCGGGACGCCGCCATCCAGCGCTTTGAGTACACCTTTGAGGCCTTTTGGAAGGCCCTCCAGGCCTACCTCCTGGAGGTGGAGGGGCTGGAGGGGGCAAGCCCCAAGGGGGTCATCCGCCTGGCCCGGGAGGTGGGGCTTTTGGGGGAGGAGGAAGCCCGCCTGGCCTTGGGCATGGTGGACGACCGCAACCTCAAGGTCCACACGTACAACGAGAGCCTGGCCCGGGCCATCTTCCGGCGGCTTCCGGAGTACGCCAGGCTTATGGAACAGGTCCTGGGGAGGTTACAAAGATGAAAGCCATCCGCTACAGCCGCTACGAGGGGGGCCTGGAGGATCTCTCCCCCGAGGAGATCCTTTCCCTACTGGAGGACTTCCTGCTGGACTCGGGGTTTTCCGACCCCTTCCAGCGTTACGACCCGGACCCGAGCCGCGCCCCCACCCTGGAGGACCTCTACGACGCCCTCCTCCAGGCCCTCCTCAAGAACGAGCTCGTCCCGGAGGACTGGCTCCGCGAGGCCCGCTTCGCCAACCGTAAGGAGGAAACCCGCCTCTACCAGGCGATCCAGGGGATGGTAGAGAAGCTCAAGGAGGCGGGGTACCTCCGCCTTCCCGGGGAGGACCCCTTGGACCCCGCCCAAGGGGGGTACCGGGGCGAGGCGGGCGAGGCCCGGCTGGAGCTCACCGAGAAGGCCTCGGACTTCCTGGGCCTAAGGAGCCTCCGGGAGCTCCTGGGTGCCTTGGGCCGCAACCCCCCAGGCCTCCACCCCACCCCCCACCACGCCCCCGGGGTGGAGAAAACCGGGGAGACCAAACCCTGGGCCTGGGGGGACCCCTTGGACCTGAACGTCCCCGAGACCCTGAAGAAGATCGCCCACAAGGGCCTCGAGGGCCTCACCCCCGAGGATTTGGTCATGGACCTCGCCGAGTACACCGCCAGCATGAGCACCGTGGTCCTCCTGGACTGCTCCCACTCCATGATCCTCTACGGGGAGGACCGCTTCACCCCGGCCAAGAAGGTGGCCTTGGCCCTCGCCCACCTCATCCGCACCCAGTTCCCCGGGGACCGGGTGCGGTTCGTCCTCTTCCACGACACCGCCGAGGAGATCCCCCTCTCCAGGCTCCCCCTGGCCCAGGTAGGCCCCTACCACACCAACACCAAGGCGGGCCTGGAGCTCGCCCGCACCCTCCTCAAGAAGATGGGCGGGGAGATGCGGCAGATCATCCTTATCACCGACGGCAAGCCCTCGGCCCTCACCCTTCCCAGCGGGGAGGTCTACAAGAACGCCTGGGGCCTAGACCCCGTGATCCTGGCCGAGACCCTGAAGGAGGCCACCCTGGCGAGGCGGGAGGGGATTCCCATCCACACCTTCATGCTGGCCCGGGAACCCGAGCTTTTGGCCTTCGTCAAAAAGCTTTCCCAGATCACCCGGGGCAAGGCCTACCTCACCCACCCCGGCAACATCGGCCGCTACCTCCTCCTGGACTTCCTCAACAAGAAGGTGCGGAGGCACTGAGGATGCGGCCTTTCGCCTTCAGATTGCCCCGTTTTCCGAAGCGCCTCCGGCCCCGGGCCTTCCCCAAACCGCCCCCCGCCTTGGTGCGGGAAGCCCCCGAGCTCCGGCTCCCCCTGCGCCTAGACCTGGCCTACTACGCCGCCCAAGGCCCAAAGGGCTACGCCCTCATCCCGTGGGACCGATACATGGAGGAGGTGGAAACCCTCCTAAAGGCCACCGAGCCCCGCCAAGGGTCCAGATAACAGCCCGGGCCGCCAGCCCCTCCCCGTCCATAAGGGGGTTTCCCACGCCCAGGCCATCAACCCCCCTGGTGCGGCCTGCGCCGCACCATGGTAA
The DNA here is from genome assembly GCF_000421625.1 of Thermus islandicus DSM 21543. Classification (NCBI taxonomy): domain Bacteria; kingdom Thermotogati; phylum Deinococcota; class Deinococci; order Thermales; family Thermaceae; genus Thermus; species Thermus islandicus. The sequence goes on from NZ_ATXJ01000017.1 coordinate 5,079, forward strand.
CGAACTCCCCCTCCTGCACCACCTCGCCGCGTTGGTTCAGGACCCGCACCCTCTGGACGAGGATCCCCCGATCGGGCTTGGAGGTCTCCCGCTTCTCCACGATCTCCGTCTCCCCGCGCACGGTGTCGCCGATGAAGACGGGCTTTAAAAAGCGGTAGTTCCGGATCTCCATCCAGGCGATGAGGGTGCCCTCCGTCACCCCTGTGCGCTGCCTAAGACCGGTGAGCATGGCGAGCACCAGGAGGCCGTGGGCGATGCGCTGGCCGAACGGGGTTCCCTTGGCGTGCTCGGCGTCGGTGTGGATGGGGTTGTAGTCTCCCGAGACCCCGGCGAAGTTGACGATGTCCGCCTCGGTCACCGTGCGCCCGGCGGTGGAGAACTTCTGCCCTACCTCAAAGTCCTCAAAGTACATGGCCATGGCGCTTACCTCCTTTGCGTTCAAACCCCCGGGGACCCAAAATGGGCCCATCCCGCCCCCTTGAGGAGGGATAGACCCAGAATCCTTTCCGGCCGAGGCCGGCGGCCGCTCCAGGGGTTCTTATCGGAAAGCCTCCCCATCGCTACTGAAAGCCCGCATCCCCGTGAGGTGAGCCCCGATGATGAGCTTCTGCACCTCGCTCGTCCCCTCGTAGAGGGTGAGGATGCGGGCGTCCCGGTAGAGCCTCGCCACCTCGTAGTCCTCAAAGAAGCCGTACCCCCCGTGGACCTGGATGGCCCGGTAGGCCACCCGGTTGGCGGCCTCGGAGGCGAAGAGCTTGGCCAGGCTGGCCTCGAGGGTGTAGGGCTCCCCCTTGACCTTCTTCCAGGCAGCCCGGTAGGTGAGGAGGCGGGCGGCCTCCAGGTCCAGCTTCATGGAGGCGAGGTGCTCCTGAACGAGCTGGAAGCCCGCGATGGGCCGGCCGAAGGCCCGCCTCTCCTTGGCGTAGGCCACGGAGAGGTCCAAAGCGCGCTGCATGAGCCCCACCGCCCCTGCCGCCAGGGAGATGCGCCCCGTGTCCAGGGTGGAAAGGGCGATTCTAAACCCCTCCCCCTCCCTCCCCAAGACCCGGTCCTTGGGCACCCGCACCCCGTCCAAAAAGACCATCCCCGTGTCCGCCGCCCTAAGCCCCAGCTTCCCCTTGAGGGGGGCCGTCCTCACCCCGTCCTCCCGCTCCACCAGGAAGCAGGTGATCCCCTTGGCCCCCTTCCCGGGGTCGGTCTTGGCGAAGACGAGGAAGACCTGGGCCACGTTGGCGTGGGAGATGAAGGTCTTCTGGCCCTCCAGCACGTAAAACTCCCCGTCCTGGTAAGCCCGGGTCCTGAGGCTTGCCGCGTCCGACCCGGCCTCGGGCTCGGTGAGGGCGAAGGCCCCCAGAACCTCCCCCCGGGCCAGGCGGGGGACGTACCGCCTCTTCTGGGCCTCGGTGCCGTAGGCGAGGAGGGGGGTGAGAACCAGGCTCTGCTGCACGGAGAGGATGGAGCGCAAGGAGGCCCACCCCCCCATCTCCTCCAGCAGGGCAAGGTAGGCGAAGAAGTCCAGCCCCGCCCCACCGAGCCCCTCAGGGACAAAAACCCCGAGGAAGCCAAGCCTCGCCATCCCCTCCACCAGGGGCCAGGGGAAGGCCTCCTCCTCCTCGTAAGCCCTAAGCGCCCCGCCCCGCTCGGAAAGAAACCTCCGGGCGAGCTCCCGGATCTCCTTGTGCTCAGGCCCCTCCACGCTCCAACCCCCTCAGGATCAGGTCGTAGTACCCCCGGGCCACCTCCTCCGCCCGCATGGGCCCCTGGGGCCGGAACCAGCGGATCATCCAGTTCAGCATGGAAAGCACCGCCCGCCCGGCCAAGGCCACGTCCACCTCGCGGAAATCCCCCTTTTCCATCCCCCGGCTCAGGATGGCCCGGAGGTTGGCCTCATGCCGGTCGCGGAGCGCCACGGTGGCCGCCCGCTTTTCCGGGGAAAGGCTCTTGATCCCCTGAAGCATCGTCACGAAGAAGGGATAGTTATCCTCAAAGAAACGGGCATGGCCCTCCATAAAGCGGAGGAGGGCCCGCTTGGCCTCAGGCTCCGCCAGGGCCCGCTCTCCCTCCCTAAGGAGCCCCTCCAGGGCCAGGAGGCTGATCTCGTAGAGGATCTCCTCCTTGCTCCGGAAGTGATGGTAAAGGGCCGCCTTGGAGAGTCCAAGGGCCAGGGCGATGTCCTGAACGCTCGTGGCCTCATAGCCCCTCTCGGTGAAGAGCTTAGCCGCCTCCTCTAGGATGCGATCCCGCGTGGTGGTCACCATAGCTCACCGACCGGTCGGTAGGCCCACTCTACCCCAGAGGGTAAAGGGCGTCAAGCCCCCAGAAGGGCCAAGGCCCTGGGGAAAGACCCCAGGGCCTTCCCAGGCCTGGCCTTAGCGGGCGATGGGGTAGCCCTCCGCCTCGAGGACCGCCCGGGCTACCTCCCGGCGCAGGGCCACGAGGTCCAAGGGCTCCCGCTTGGTCAGGCGGCGGGCGGCGGAGTAGACCACCCGCGCCTCGTCCCCTTCCACGAGCCGGGGGAGCACCCCGAGGGCCCGGGTCTGGGCCCGGTCCATGGCCTGGGCCAGGTAGAGCCGGGCCATGCTCTGGGCCACACCCCCCAGCTTCCGAGCCCGGAGCAGGGCGCTTTCCGCGGCGTAGGCGTCAATGAGGATGTCGGCGGCAGCGGCGAGGACCTCCTGCTCCTCCTCCACCCCCTGCCCGTACCTCTGGGCGGCAAGGCCCGCCACCATGAGGAAAAGCTTCTTCAGGTTTTGGACCTGGTGAAGCTCGAGGTCCTCGGGCTCCTCAAAGGTAGGCTCCAGAAGCTCCTTCTGGAGCTTCATGGCCGCCTGGAAGAGGGGAAGCTGGCCCTTTAGCGCCCTCCTTAGGAGCATCCCAGGGATGAGGAGGCGGTTGATCTCGTTGGTGCCCTCAAAGATGCGGTTGATGCGGGCGTCCCGGTAGGCCCTCTCAATGGGGTACTCCTGGGAGTAGCCGTAGCCCCCGTGGATCTGCACCCCCTCGTCCACGACATAGCCCAGCACCTCGGAGCCCAGCACCTTGATGATGCTGGCCTCCACGGCGTACTCCTCTACTCCCGCCATCACCGCCTCGGCGCCCTTCTTGCCGGAAAGGGCCTCGTCAATGAGGCCCACGGTGCGGTAGACGGCGCTCTCCCCAGCAAAGATCCGGGTGGCCATCTCCCCCAGCTTCTCCTGGATGAGGCCGAACTCCCCGATGGGGCGGCCGAACTGGACCCGCGCCTTGGCGTACCGGGCGGAAAGCTCCAGGGCCCGCTTGGCCCCGCCCACGGCCCCCGCCCCCAGCTTGTAGCGGCCCACGTTGAGGACGTTGAAGGCGATCTTGTGCCCCTTGCCGATCTCCCCGAGGACGTTCTCCAGGGGCACCTTCACGTCCTCCAGGATCACCTGGCGGGTGCTGGAGGCCTTGATGCCCATCTTCTTCTCCTCGGGGCCAAAGGAAAGGCCCGGGGTGTCCCGCTCCACCAGGAAGGCGGTGAAGTGCTCCCCGTCCACCTTGGCGAAGACGGTGAAGAGGTGGGCGAAGCCCGCGTTGGAGATCCACTGCTTGACCCCGTTCAGGACGTAGTGCTTGCCGTCTTCGGAGAGGGTGGCCCGGGTCTTGGCGGCGAGGGCGTCCGAGCCCGAACCCGGCTCGGTGAGGCAGTAGGCGGCGATCCACTCCCCGCTGGCGAGCCTGGGCAGGTACTTTCGCTTCTGCTCCTCGGTGCCGAAGTAGACGAGGGGCAGGGTGCCGATGGAGGTGTGGGCTCCGTAGGTGACGGAGAAGCCCCCGGTGCCGGCAAGCTCCTCGGCCACCACGGTGGAGACCACCTTGGGCAGGTCCAGCCCCCCGTACTCCTCGGGGATCTCAATGGCGAGAAGCCCGAGCTCCCCCGCCTTCTTCATGAGGGGCACGTTGAGCTCAAGCTCCCCGTGCTCCATCCGCTCCAAGAGGGGGAGCACCTCCTTTTCTGCGAAGGCGCGGGTGGTGCGGGCGATCTCCTTGACGCTCTCGTCAAAGTCCTCAGGGGTATAGACCACTTCCGGCGGCTCCAGGATCCAGCCGCCGCCCTTCTTCCAGAGCTTCGTCTCCTCGGTCATGCCTCCCTCCTTCAGGCCGGGTAAACCTCAAACACGCCTGCGGCTCCCATGCCCCCGCCGATGCACATGGTGACGAGGCCGTACCCCCCGCCCCGGCGGGAGAGCTCGCTTACCAGCTGGGCGGTGAGCTTGGCCCCCGTGGCCCCCAAGGGGTGGCCTAAGGCGATGGCCCCGCCGTTCACGTTCGTTCTCTCCTCCGGCATCTCCAGGGCGCGCATCACCGCCAGGACCTGGGCGGCGAAGGCCTCGTTGAACTCAATGAGGGCGATCTGGTCCAGGGTGAGCCCGGCCCGCTTCAGGGCCTTCGGCACCGCCTTCACAGGGCCCACGCCCATGATGTCGGGCTCCACGCCGGCCACGGCGAAGCTCACAAAGCGGGCGAGGGGCTTCAGGCCCAAAGCCTCCGCCTTCTCCCGGCTCATGACCACCACCGCCGCGGCCCCGTCGGAGTAGGGGCTCGCGTTTCCCGCCGTCACGGTGCCCCCCTTCTTGAAGGCGGGGCGGAGCTTGGCCAGGGCCTCGAGGCTGGTGTCGGGCCGCACCGTCTCGTCCCTCTCAAAAAGGACCTCCTCCACCCGCTTCTTGGTGCCCTGGTAGACCACCTTGGGCACCCGGATGGGGACCACCTCGCTAAAGCGCCCCTCGGCCCAGGCCTGGGCCGCCCGCTGGTGGCTCCTTAGGGCCCACCGGTCCTGGTCCTCCCGGCTTACACCGAAGCGCTCCGCCACCCGTTCGGCGGTGAAGCCCATGCCGATGTAGGTGGAGTAGGACTCGGGGCTCCACTCCGTGGGGGTGAGGTCGGGGTGGAGCCGGGTGTGGAAGCCCGACATGGGCACCTGGCTCATCATCTCCACGCCCCCCGCCAAGACGGCGTCGGCCATGCCGGTCATCACCGCCTGGGCGGCCATGGCCACGGTCTGAAGCCCGCTGGAGCAGAAGCGGTTGACCGTGGCCCCCGCCACCTCCACGGGAAAGCCCGCCCGGAGGAGGGCGAGCCGGGCGATGTTGAGCCCCTGGGCCGCCTCGGGCATGGCGCACCCCCAGAGCACGTCCTCCACTTCCTTAGGGTCCAGGCCGATCCGCTCCACCGCGCCCCGCATCACCTGGGCGGAGAGGTCCACGGGGTGGAGGCTGGCCAAGGCCCCGTCCTTCTTGCCCCGGGCCACGGGGCTCCGCACTGCGCTCACGATGACCGCTTCCCGCATCTTCTCCCCCTCTAGTTCCTAAGCGGCTTCCCCGTCTTCAGGGTGTAGGCGATGCGCTCCTGGGTCTTCCGGGTGCCGAGGAGCTTCAGGAAGGCCTCCCGCTCCAGGTCCAAGAGGTCCCACTCGGAGACCTCCCGCGCCGGGCCCTCCCCGCCGGAGAGGACGTAGGCGATCTCCAGGCCGATCCGCATGTCGTGGTCCGTGATCTCCCCCGCCTCCCGGAAGGACCAGACGGCGTAGCGGAGGTTGCCAAGGGCCTCGCTTCCCAAAACCCGGATCCTTGGCGGTAGGGGCGGGCGGTAGTCGGGAGCCAGCTCCAGGACCCGCCTTTTGGCATCGGCGATGAGGAAGTCCCGGTTCATGCTGATCCCGTCCCCCTCCCGGAGGAAGCCCATCTTGCGGGCCTCGAGGGCGCTGGTGGAGGTCTTCGCCATGGCGATGAGCCCAAAGGCCCGCTTCACCGCCTCAAAGGGGTCGGCCTCCTCGTAAGGGCGGAGCTCCTCGGTGAAGCGGAGGAGCATCTCCTTGGTGCCGCCCCCGGCGGGCAGAAGCCCCACCCCGGCCTCCACCAGGCCCATGTAGAGCTCGGCGTGGGCCTGGACCCGATCCGCGTGCAGGGTGAACTCGGCCCCGCCCCCCAGGGTGAGCCCGAAGGGGGCCGCCACCACGGGGAAGGGGCTGTACCGCAGGGATAGGGAGGCCTTCTGGAAGAGCCGCACGCCCAGGTCTAGCTCGTCCCAGTTCCCCTCCTGGACCTGGGCGAGGAGGAGGGCCAGGTTGGCCCCGGCGGAGAAGGCCCTTGGGTCCTCGTTGCCGAGGACGAGGCCCACGTAGCCCTTCTCCTCCACGTACTCCAGGCTCTTCTGGAGCATCCGGAGGACCCCCTCGCCGATGGCGTTCATCTTGGTGCGGAACTCCAGGAGGGCCACCCCGTCTCCCAGGTCCAGAAGGGCCGCCTCCTTGCTCTCAAGCAGGGTCTTCCCCTCGGACTTGAGGGCCTTTAAGGAGATGACCCCCTCCCGCTTGGGCAAAGGGTGGTAGGCGCCGTCAAAGCCCAGGTAGGCCCCGTCCTTGTAGAAGGCCCCCTGGGCCTTCTTAAGGAGGTCCGGGGCCTTGAGGCCGTGCTCGGCGAGGAGGGCCTCCACCCGGGCAAGCCCCACGGCGTCCATGTTCTTAAAAGGCCCCTCCTCCCAGCCGAAGCCCCACTCCAGGGCCTGGTCCACGGCCACAAGGTCGTAGGCGATCTCGGGGGCCTTCTCCAGGGTGTAGTGGGCGGTCTTGGCAAAGAGCTCCCTTAGGAAAGCCCCGTACTTGCCGGGGAGGTCCAGCACCCGGGAAAGGCGCTCCCTCAAGGGGAGGTCGCGGAGGGCCCGAAGCTCGGGGAGGTCCAGCTTGGCCCGGGGCACGTACTCCAGGGTCTTGGGATCCAGGGTGAGGATCTCCCCGTCCACCCGCTTGTAGAACCCGGCCCCCGTCTTCTCCCCCAGGCGGCCCTCCTCCACCAGGCGCAGCACCCACGGGGGCAGGGCGAAATCCTCCCCCGTAGCCTCCGCGAGCTCCTCGGTCACGAGCTTCAGCACGTCCAGGCCCGTGAGGTCGGCGGTGCGGAAGGTGGCGGAGTTCGGGCGGCCGAGGAGGGGCCCGGTGAGGGCATCCACCTCGTCAAGGGTGAGGCCGTGCTTTTCCATGAGGCGCACCGCCTGGACCATCCCGTAGACCCCCAGCCGGTTGGCGATGAAGCCCGGGGAGTCCTTGGCGAGGACGGTACCCTTGCCGAGGATCCTCTCGCCGAAGCGGCGGATGGCCTCCAGGGCCTCGGGGTCGGTCTCGGGGGTGGGGATGAGCTCCAGGAGATGGAGGTAACGGGGCGGGTTGAAGAAGTGGGTGCCCAGGAAGCGCCTGCGGAAGCCCTCAGAGCGCCCCTCGAGGAGGACTTTCATGGGGATCCCGCTCGTGTTAGAGCTGACGATGGCCGTGGGCTTGAGGAGGCCCTCGAGGCGGGCATAGAGGGCTCTCTTGGGCTCGGGCTTCTCAAGGATGGCCTCCACCACCCAGTCGCAGTCCTTCAGCTTCTCCAGGTGGTCCTCCGTGTTGCCGATCTCAATGTACCGGGCCCGCTCGGGGTCCATGAAGGCCGCAGGCTTGGCCTTCAGCGCCCGCTCCAGGCCCTTCTTGGCGTACTCGTCCCGGTCCTCCCTTCCGGGGATGTCTAGGAGGACCACGGGGATCCCGGCGCTCGCCAAGAGGGCCGCAATCCCGCTTCCCATGGTCCCGGCTCCGATCACCCCTACCCGTTTGATCCGCATCGCCACCTCCAAGCTTATACTAAGTCAAAGTTTATTCCCCGGCCCCCTCCCCGTCAAGGTGATGCCCTTTGCTTTGGGTTTCTGCGCCCCCAGGTTCCAAAGACTTTGCGGGGACTTTCTACCGGGGTGGTATGGCTCCCCCACCCCCAAGGGCACCCTGGCGCTACGGCCTCTACTTAGCCCTCCTCCTTCCTGGAGAGGCTTTCTCAAGGAAACCTTGACACTCTCTCCCCCAGCGCCTAGGCTGACTCCAATATGAAGAGGCGGCTTTGGGTCATCCTTTTGCTCTATGGCAGCCTAGGGCTAGCCCAGGGGATACGCGGCCTAGGGATGGGAGGCGTCCTCCTCCCGGGGCCCTCCCAGGCCGGAGCCAACCCCGCCTACGCCGCCTTCCCGGGAAGTTGGGAGAAGGAAGGGTTTCAGATACCGGTGGGCCTCCTCCGCTTCCTCCCCCTCTTCCCCGAAACCAGCCCTCTCGCCTACCTCACCGATCCCCAGGCCTTCCGCACCCGGTTTGACCTCCTGAGCTTCTACGACCAAGCCGCCCACCCGAATAGCTTCCTCCTCAACCCCGCAAGAAGCCCCGATGAGGTGGTCTTCCGGGTGAGCGCCGACGGCCTCTCCATCACCGATGGCTCGGGCAAGCCCCTGCTTCCCTCCTTCCAAGTGGGGAGCGATCCGGGAAAGCCCCGGGCCCTCGTCCCGGATCCCCTTCTCCCCATCGCCCTGGAGCTTGGACCCGGCACCTACCTGAGGTTCGGGGCCTTCGCCGGGGCCCAGGGGGTGAGGGTGAGCCCGAGCTCCGCCCTGGCCCAGGCCCTGGCGAGCGGCAGCATAGAGCCTTGCAAGGGCAAGAGCCCTTCCCCTTGCGCCCTCGAGGCCAGCGGCAGCTATAGCACCGGGATCAGCCTAGCCCTGGGCTTCGCCGCGCCCCTTCCCGAGGTGCCGGGCCTGGGAAAGGTCTACGTGGGGGCGAGGGCCGAGGGCTTCTACGGCCTGGGCTACACCGAGGGCAGCGCCGAGGCCCGCCCCACCTTTGACCAGAACGGCAACGTGCAGGGGGCGGAGTACCGCTACCGCTACTTCCTGAGCTACGCCCCCTTCATGGAAGGGACCCTCGGCCAGGGAGCGGGAGGGCAGGGCTACGGCCTCCGGGCCGACCTGGGCGTGGCGGTGGACGGGGGGGAGTGGGCCCTGGGCCTTGGGGTGAGGAACCTGCTCGGCTTCGCCCAGTGGGAGGGCCTCGAGGTGGCCTACGACGGCACGGCGGAGACCCGGACCCGCACCACCAAAAGGAGCGACCTCTCCGCCCCCGAGTTCCTGCTGAACGGGGCCTACCGCCTGCCCTTGGAGGTGGGTAGCCTCCTCCTCGCCGCCGACGCCCGCTTCGGCAGTACAGCCCCCGCCTTCCACCTGGGACTGGAGTATGGCCTTGGACCCTGGGCCCTGCGGGCGGGAGTGGGCCTCGAGGGGGGCCTCCGCTTCGGCCTAGGGGCGGGGCTTAACCTGGAGGCGGTGGCCTTGGACCTCGCCCTCACCACCCACGAGGCGCCCCTGGTGGGGGGCACCGTCTACGGGGTGGCCCTAGGGGTGAACTTTTAGAGGAGGTGCCTTGTGAAGCGCATGTTCTTCTTGGCAAGCCTTGCCCTGGCCCTCGCGGCCTGCAGCGGCCACACGGTCCACCGGGTGGAGGTGGACCTCCTCAGCTTCGTCCCCCAGGGAAGCCGCTCGGGAACCCTGAGCCTCACCCAGACGGAGGTGCGCCTGCCCAATGACCCTGCCGGGCAAGCGATCCTGGTGCCGGGGGCCAAGACCCTGGAGGACGGGCGGATCGTCCTCCAGGTGGGGCTTCAAAACACCGGAACCCTTCCCGCGGACCTCACCCTCGAGGTCCGGGCGGGCCCCCAGAGCGACGCCAACCTCTACGACGGCACGGGAGGGGACTTCGCCGTGAAGATCGTCTCCCTCACCCTGAACCCTGGGCAGGCAGGCACCCTGGACGGAAGCCTCGCCCTACGGCCCGGCGACCCCCTCTACAACCTCATCAAGACCGGGGCCTTCCGCCTCGGGGCCCGGGTCCGGGTGAATAGCGGCGACCAGGTTGGGTACACCTTGAACCAGGCGGAGGTGGTCCTGCGCCTCAGGCTCTTCAACCTGATCCCCTAGGGGTCAGCGAAGAGGTAGAGGGCTTCCATCAGGGCCTCGGGGTAGTCCCGGGGTCTTAAGCCCTTCTTCTCCAGGCGAAAGCCCACCGGGTACTGGGTGAGCTCCAGCCGGTAGGGCAGGGACTTGAGGCTTTGGGCCTCGTAGACCAGGGGGAAGCGGCCGAAGACCACCTCCAGGTGGGTGAGGCTTTCCGTGACGGAGACCACCCCCTTCCTCCCGGCCACCAGGCGGAGCCGGGTGAGGTTCACGAAGTTCTCCGCCTCCTCGGGCAAAGGCCCATAGCGCTCCTTGAGCTCCCGCACCAGGCGGGAGACCTCGGCGAGGCTTTTCGCCTCGGCGAAGCGGCTGTAGTAGCGGCTTCTGGCCTCGAGGCTCGGGACGTACTCGGCGGGCAGGCGGGCGGAAAGGGCGAGGTCCACCGTCACGTGGGGCCTCTCCTCCCTGGCCTCCCCCTTGAGCTTGCGGATGGCCTCTTCCAAAAGCTCGGTGTAGACCTCGAGGGAGAGGGCCCGGATGTGCCCGTGCTGCTCGGGGCCCAAAAGGTTCCCCACGCCCCGGATCTCCATGTCCTTCTCCGCCAGGAGGTGGCCCGAGCCTAGGTCCGAGAGGTCGGCGATGGCCAGGAGGCGCTTCTCCGCCCCCTCCGTGAGGCGGGGCGGGTGGAAGAGGTAGGCGTAGGCCTCCTGGTCCCTGCGCCCCACCCTACCCCGGAGCTGGTACAAGGTGGCGAGGCCTAGGCGATCGGCCCGCTCAATGAGGATGGTGCCCGCCTCGGGGATGTCCAGCCCCGCCTCAATGATGGTGGTGGCGAGGAGAAGGTCGTAAGCCCCCTCGGCGAAGAGGAGCATGGTTTCCTCCACCAGGGCCTCGGGCATCTGGCCGTGGACCAGGCCGATGCGGACCTCGGGCACCAGGCTTTCCAGGTAGCGCTTCCTGGCCTCTATGGAGGCCACCCGGTCGTGGACGTAGAAGACCTTCCCCCCCCGCTCCACCTCCAAGAGGATGGCCTCCCGCACCAAAAGGGGATCAAAGGGGGCGAGAAAAGTCCGGATGGGCTTCCTCCCGGGGGGCGGGGTCCTTATGCTGGAGAGGTCCTTAAGCCCCACCAGGGCGGAGTAAAGGGTGCGGGGGATGGGGGTGGCGGAGAGGTAGAGGGTGTCCACCTCCGCCTTGAGCTCCTTAAGCCTTTCCTTCTGGGCCACGCCGAAGCGGTGCTCCTCGTCCACGATGAGGAGGCCCAGATCCTTAAAGCGCACGTCCTCCTGGAGGAGGCGGTGGGTGCCGATCACGAGGTCCACCGTGCCCTCGGCCAGGCCCTGCAGGATGGCCGCCTCCTCCTTGGGAGGGGTGAAGCGGGAGAGGACGGCCACCCGCACGGGCAGGCCCTGGAAGCGCTCCTGGAAGGTCTTCCCGTGCTGCTCGGCGAGGAGGGTGGTGGGCACCAGGAAGGCCACCTGGGCCCCATGCCCCACCACCCGGGCGGCGGCCCTCAGGGCCACCTCCGTCTTGCCGAAGCCCACGTCCCCCGAGACCAGCCGGTCCATGGGGTGGGGCGCCTCGAGGTCCCGGAGCACCTCCTCGAGGGCCCGCTCCTGGTCGGGGGTGAGGGGGTAGGGGAAGCCCTCCGCCACCCTCGCCTCCCACTCGGGCAAGGGGGGGAAGGCCCTCCCAGGTGCCGCCCTCCGCTTGGCGTAGAGGACAAGAAGCCGGGCCGCAAGGGCTTCCACGTCCTTCCTCGCCCTCTCCTTGGCCCGTTGCCACTCCCCCTTGCCCAGGGAGGAAAGCTCCGGGGGGTCGTCGGTGGTCCCGGGGTGGCGCTTGAGGAGGGGAAGCTGCTCCACGGGCAGGTAGAGCCTGCCCTCCCCCCGGTAGCGCAGGACCAGGTAGTCCCGCTTGACCCCCAGGACCTCCCGGGTCTCTAGGCCCAGGTACTGGCCGATGCCGTGCTCGGGGTGGACGAGGTAGTCCCCCGGGGAAAGGGCCCCGGGGTCAGTAAGCCCCTCCCCCGCCCGAAGCCTCGCCCGCACCCCCCCGGTGGCGAAGACCAGGGCCTCGGTGAGGAGAACCCACTCCCCCCACTCGGCCCCGCCCTCAAAGCTTCCCGCAAGGAGGGAAAGCCTCCCCTTGGGCCCGGGGAAGCGGTCCAGGAGGAGGGGCGAGAAGGCCTGGAGGCGCCTTTTCAGGTAGTCCAGGGTGCGGGCGTGGCCCACGAAGAGGTGGACCCGCTTTCCCGCCTCCAGCCAGCGGGCGAGGTCCTTCTCCAGGGCCTTGAGGCTTCCCCGGTAGGGGGAGAGGGGCGTCAGGCCGGGCTCCAGGGGCGGAAGCGCCACCCCGCCCCCCAGGGCCAGAAGGGGTCTTCCCGCGAGGAGGGGCCAGAGGGCCTCGGGGGCCAGGGCTGGGGTGTCCAGGTAGACGGGCCCCGGGAAGTGGAGGATCTTTTTGGAGGCGAAGCCCTCCGCCTTCCCCGGCTTGGGCAGGAGGACGTGCCGCCTCCGCTCCTCTCCCGCCACGAGGAGCCTTTCCAGCTCATCCCCGAAGAACTCCAGGCGCACCTCGCCGAGCTCCACCACCTCCCCCAGGACACGGTAGTCCTCCTCCCGGGCGTAGCCCATCCTGAGGAGCCTCTCCAGAAGGGCCTGCCTCGGATAGCTCCGGCCCACTTCCAGCACGAGCCGCCAGGCCTCGGGGTCCTCGGGGAAGGGGCTTAAGGCCTCCTCGTAGGAGAAGACGAAAAGGGCCTTTTCCTCCAAGGCCTCGAGGCCGGGGTTCACGTAGACCCGCGCCCCGAAGGCGGAGAGGTCCCGGTAGCGGCGAAGCCTCTCCTCCGGGGCCAGGAGGACGGCAGGGGGACGCTCCCCCGCGAAGAGAAGGGCGAAGGCCACCTGGGGCACGGCGAGCCGGTGGCCATAACGCTTTTCTAGGGCGATTTCCATGGACCGAGGGCCCCCAAGGGCCACCCGCTATTCTAACGCGTAAGCGTGGACCGCCAAGGCCCCGAGGCCCACGTTGGCGGCGATGGTCGCCCCCGAGCGGGTGATCCGGCCCCGTTCCAAGCGTAACGCGCCCTCTAAGGCGCGCTTCAGGCCCTCAATCCACTCGGCCCGAGCGTCGGTGTGGGCGATGGTGATGCGGGCGGCGCGGCCCTTGAACTCCTCCAGGACAAGCCGGGCAAGCGCCTCGGGGACGGCGCTCTCCCGGGCCACCTTGAGGAAGCGGATGTGCCCCTTCTCTATGCGCAGGATGGGCCTCAAGCCCAGGAGGTTCCCCACCACCTCGCCGAAGCGGGGAAGGCGGCCGTTTCGGGCCAGGTGGGAGAGGTCGGCCACGCTGAAGTAGAGGCTAGAGCGCTTGAGCCTCTCCAGCTCCCGCACCACCGCCTCCTCCTCCGCGCCCCCCTTAAGCATCTCCACCGCCCGCAGGACCATGGCCCCAAGCCCCGCCGAGACCATCCCCGAGTCCATCACCCGGATGCGGGTGGGAGCCACCTGCAAGGCGGCCTCCCGGGCCCTCTCCACGGTCTTGGAAAGCTCCCCCGAGACGTGGAGGGAAAGGAGGCGGTCGTACACCTGCAGGTAGCGCTCGTACACCTCGGCAAAGTCCTCCACGGCCGGGGGCTCGGTCACGGGCTCAGCCCCGGCCCGCATGGCCTGGTAGAGGGCGTCCGGGCTGAGCTCCTGCCAATCCTTGTACCTCCGGCCGGCGAGGTTCACGTAGATGGGCACCAAGCCCACGGCCTCCTCCTGGAGAAGCTTGGGGGAAAGGTCGGAGGCAGTATCGGTTACAAGGCCCAGCTCCACGGCCCACATCTTATACCAGGTCAAAGCCCAGCCCCCCTATAATGGCAAGGGCATGATCCTGGTCACCGGGTTTGAACCCTTCGGGGGGCTACCCCACAACCCCTCCCAGGCTCTCCTTGCCCTCCTGCCCGAAAAGGTCCGGGGAAGGCCCTTGAGGCAGGCCCTCCTGCCCGTGGACGCCGAGGGGGTCGGGGAAGCCCTCCAAGCCCTCTACCGCGAGGGGCCAGAGGCCGTCCTTCACCTGGGCCTGGCCGAGGGCCGGCCCCTCCTCTCCCTGGAACGGCTGGCGGTGAACCTCTTGGACTTTGAGCGTCCGGACAACCGCGGGCGCAAGCTGGAGGACGTTCCCATCGTTCCCGGGGCGCCCTTAGCCCTGGCGGCCCGCTTTCCCGTCAAGGCCGTGCTCGCCCGCTGGAAGGAGGCGGGCATCCCCGGAAGGCAAAGCCTCTCGGCCGGGAGCTACCTCTGCAACCAGGTCTTCTACCTCTCCCTCTTTCACCTACCAGAAAGCGTGCCCGTGGGCTTCCTCCACCTCCCGCCCGACGAAGCCCTGGCCTTGGAGCGGCCGGGCCCCTACGTGCCCCTAGAGGTCCAGGCCCGGGCTGTCCTCCTCGCCCTGGAGGCCCTGTGAGGGTCCTCTTCCTCACCGACGCCACACGCATCGGTGGGAGTGAGGTTTACCTTCAGGAAATGCTTCCCCGTCTCAAAGCCCTGGGGCTCCTCCCCGAAGCCGCCCTTCCCCTGGCCGAGGGAAACCGAAGGGTGCGGGAAACTCTGGAGGAAAGGGGCATTCCCGTCCACGCCTACCGGGCCCTCCGGGACCTTCCCGAGGGGTTTGATCGCGTGGTGGCCTCCGCCTGGTACCCCGGAAGCTACCGGGCCTTCTTCCGCCGCTTTCCCCGCCTCACGCTCCTCGTCCACGATCAGATAGAGATCTTCTACCCTCTGGGAGGACGTTACCTCTACCGCCTGGGCTACCGCCTCCTTCAGGTGCCGAACCTCCGGCGGGCCGAGGCCGTCCTCACGGTCTCGAGGTGGGCCGCCCGCTGGCTAAGGGAGGTCCATGGGGTAAGCCGGGTCTACCCCGTGCCCAACGGCGTGGACACCGGGCGCTTCCGCCCTCCCCTTCCCGGGGAAAAGGCCGCCCTTCGGGAACGCTACGGCCTAAGGCGCTTCACCGTCCTCGTCCCCGCCCGGATGAGCCCGGAGAAGAACCACCTGGCTGTGCTTCTCACCGCAAGGCTGCTTCCCCAGGTAGACTTCCTTCTGGTGGGGACTGGGGAGTTGCTTGGCCTCTGGCAGAAGACCGCAACGCTTTTGCGGCTCGGGAACGTGCGCTTCCTAGGCCGACGGGAGGACATGCCGGAGCTCTACCGGGCGGTGGACGCCGTGCTCCTCCCCACCCTGGGGGAAAACCAGAGCCTGGCCACCCTCGAGGCCATGGCCTCGGGCCTCCCCGTAGTCACCACCCCCATCCCCGCCCAGGAAGAGCTCATCCAAAACGGCGTCACCGGCCTCCTCGTACCCCCCAGACCCCACCTCCTCGCCCAGGCGCTC